>JANXGZ010000078.1 GCA_024958995.1 Methylococcales bacterium
ATACCGTATCGACCAGTTCTTTATTAAAAAACGCTGCGGCCGGTGTCTGGAAAAACATCGATGCACCCGATTTCCGCATCGCTACGTCGTAATCAGGGTCATAGGTTCGAGGGTCAAGCTCTGTCGCTGCCTCCCCTTCTATCAGGTCTTCCATCACTGCGGTTATCTTCCAGTACGGCATATCTCGTTTCGAGTTATAGCCCGTGTAACAGGTTGCGATGGGCACACCACTCTCTCGGGCAACCCCAAGCAATCGTGCTGAATTCTCCACAGCCCGCTGAACCAATGGCGACCCACCAAGCGTATACGAAGGGTCAGTAAATCCAAGCTGGAAATCAACCACAGCAATGCCTGGTTTGCTGCCAAAACCGATGGTTTCGCCGCCATAGGAGCGTTCACTGTAGACATCCTGCTGATCTGTCATTCTTCTTTACTTTTCCTCAGCTCGATTCGGGTCATCGCAACTATACTTTTTAGGGCTAAACAGAAGCAGTCTTCTGACCGGCGATCACGTCGTCCGGGAACAAGCCGGCTTTCATGACCTGCCCGGGCAGGGGATCGTCAAAATAATCTTCTACCCAAGTCGCTACATCGATCAGCTGTGGCAAATCAATACTTGTTTCATAACCCATATTGCGAAGGATATAAACCAGATCCTCGGTCGAAATATTGCCGGTGGCCCGCGGTGCGAAGGGACAGCCCCCAATACCGCCAACAGAGGCATCGAGAATTCGTACACCTGATTCCACTGCGGCGACGGCATTTGCAATTCCCGTATTGCGAGTGTTATGGAAATGACACCCGACAGCTGTTGAGTCCTCCAGCACCGACTGCAGTGCTTCAACACGCTCCCGAACCTCACTCGGCACTGCACAGCCGATCGTATCGGCCAACAGAATCTCGTCGACGCCCAGGGCCCCCAGGCGAACTCCAATATTAACCACCGCCTCTGTCGTGATCTCGCCTTCAAACGGACAGCCAAACGATGCGCCTATCACGGCCGAGAACACTTTACCGGAAGCTTTGACACGGCCTGCGATCGACTCCAATCCTGTCATAGTCTCCGCAATGCTTGCTCCTTGGTTTTTTTGATTAAATGTCTCACTGGCTACCACCACATAGCGCACCTCGTCGACACCCGCATCAAGCGCCCTTTCGACACCTTTCATGTTGAGTGCGAGACCTGCAATCCGAACATCTACCTCACGATCAATCTGCGCCATAACCTTTTCAGCATCTGCCATCTGCGGAACCCGCTTTGGATTGACAAAACTGACCGCCTCAATCCGCCGGATACCAGTCTTGGCAAGTCGGTTGATTAGTTCAACCCGTTCAGCCACGCTCCAAATTCTTTTTTCACTCTGCAGCCCGTCTCGCGCAGCCACATCACAGATCGAAACAGGGGCGTTCCGGCTAAATGATGCCGTCATTTTCCAACGCCTGTAATTCATTCTGGGTCATGCCCAGCAAGCCGCAGTAGATCTCTTCATTGTGGGCGCCTACTTCAGACGAGCCCAGCCAGGCAATCTCGCTCTTGGTTTCGCTCAGCACCGGAACAAAACCCGGCACCGCAATATCACCGAGCTCATCGTCCTGGTAGCGCCGGATCATGTCACGCGCCTGGTAGTGGGGATCATTGACGATGTCTTCTATGGAATAAATCGGACCGGATACCACACCAAATTCATCAAGGCGTGCATCCAACTCAGACGCCGTAAGCTCCCGCGTCCAGTCTGCAATCCGGGCATCGAGCTCATCGCAGTGTTGACCACGTACCTGGTGCGTGCAATATCGAGGGTCATCTGCAAGCTCCGGTTGCTCCATCGCATCACACAGCCGCTTAAACATTGCATCCAGATTCGCCGCGATAACCACCCATTTTCCATCTTTTGTCGGGAATATATTCGACGGTGAAACATTGGCAAGGCCGGTTCCGCTGGGCTCCCGAATAAATCCAACCTTGTCATATTCCGGCAGTGCACTTTCCATCATTGCGAAGCACGACTCGGTAATAGAGGCATCAACGACCTGGCCTTTGCCTTTTCCGATTGTGTCGCGCCAGTAGAGCGCCATCAACACGCCCTGGGTAGCGAACATTCCGGCCAGGGTATCACCCAGGGAAATACCGGTCCGCGGAGGCGGTTGATCCGGAAATCCATTAATGTAACGCAGTCCACCCATGGCTTCACCGACACTGGCGAAACCCGGCCGACTCGAATAAGGACCCGTCTGCCCAAACCCTGATACTCGAGCGATAATGAGCCCGGGATTGATTGCATGCAGTGCGTCAGGGTCAAGTCCCCACTTTTCCAGAGTCCCGGGTTTAAAATTCTCGACCAACACATCTGCGTGCTCGATAAGACGGCACACTAAGTCCTGACCTCGTTTTTCCCGAAGATTGGCAGAGACGGTTTTCTTGTTCCGAGCTAGAACCGGCCACCAGAGACCTCT
>JANXGZ010000001.1 GCA_024958995.1 Methylococcales bacterium
CCAATCCTCATCCTCTGCCGCATCTGGGCAATAAAATAGGCTTCGGACATTCCCTGCGTTCTGAGGGCACTTTCGTATTTGTCCTTGTCGAAACCATTTTCTCCACGAAAATAAGGCATCTGATTTATCGCTTCTCTGATTTGCCCGTCACCGATAACGTAGCCTTGATCCAGCACTGCCTGCTGCAGCACTTCCTGATCAATCAGGTTCTTCAGCGCCAGTATTCTCAAGGTCGATTCGTCAAACTGCCCCAACTCACCCATTCCCGACGCCATCGTCTGATAAGCACGAGTTACATCCCCCTGAAAGAATTCCATGTCACCGACCACGGCGACTGGCTGTTCTTCCCCCCCGTCAACATAATTCTGTATTCCCCAGAAAAGGAAAGGTATGCAGATCAGAATGAGGATGATCCATGCAAAAACACCCTTGGACCGATTTCTTATCGATTGCAACATGCGCAAAATGCCTATTGGTCAAGTAATAAAGAGGCAAAAAAAAACCCCGGCACAAGCGGCCGGGGTTTTCGGTAATCTGGATGGCGGAGTGGACGGGACTCGAACCCGCGACCACCGGCGTGACAGGCCGGTATTCTAACCAACTGAACTACCACTCCCCAAGTGGTGGGTGCTGAGGGGATCGAACCCCCGACCCTCGCCTTGTAAGGGCGATGCTCTCCCAGCTGAGCTAAGCACCCATCAAACAGCGGGTCAGTTTACAGCATCTTTAAGTCCTTTTCCAGCCTTAAACCCGGGAACATTTGCCGCCGCAATATTGATCGTCTGGCCGGTCTGCGGATTACGACCGGTACGTGCCTCTCGCCTTTTAACACTGAATGTACCAAAACCAATCAGCGACACACTTTCGCCGCTTTTCAGTATCTCGGTCACTATCGATATCGTCGCGTCAAGCGCTCTTCCCGCATCTGCTTTAACCAGACCGGATTCTTCGGCTATTGCATTAATCAGTTCATTCTTATTCATTAATGATCCCTCCATATTTTAGTAATATACCGCCTGCTTTTCTCATCCTGCGTGTTTTCTCGACACGTACGGACCGACGAAATCGTAACGGCATTATTTCCCTACCGTCAAAAGCCACATTCCCCCACAGCTCCATACTATCGGGTCTTTAGAACCGATAGCGACCTGCACCAATCCTATCAAAACTATATGGTAAACGGAACCGAAAAAAGAACATCGATCCCAATTACGTTAGCCGTCCCATCTCGCCACGAATGATACACACGAATATCAGGATTGGTAATCACTTCGCACGACGCCGGAGATTTCGACGCCACAACGGCTAATCATACATTCAGTGAGCTCTAGTCGTTGTGCTTTTGCCCTGTTTTTTACTGGCATCCTTCTTCTTTGTCTCGTCATCTGCTTCCATTTCAGCTTCGAGCGGAGTTGGCAGGTACTGAAGCGCTAACTCAAGCACCTGATCGATCCACCGAACGCATTGGATATCCAGGTTTTTCTTGATACTCCGGGGAATCTCCGCTAAGTCCTTTTCATTTTCCTCAGGGATCAGAACCATACCGATCCCACCTCGGTGGGCGGCCAGCAGCTTTTCCTTCAATCCACCAATTGGAAGCACTTCGCCTCTCAACGTAATTTCCCCGGTCATCGCTACATCCGCGCGAACCGGTATTCCCGTCAGGCTGGAAACCAGTGCGGTACACATCCCAATCCCAGCACTGGGCCCGTCCTTTGGCGTGGCTCCTTCCGGAACATGGAAGTGCATGTCCTTCTTCTGAAATGCTTCCGAATCAATACCCAGGAGATTAGCTCTACTGCGAACCACGGTTTCGGCGGCCTTAATCGACTCCTGCATCACTTCACCCAGTTTCCCGGTGCGTAGGATTCGACCCTTACCGGGAACAACCGCAGCCTCTATACTCAGCAGTTCACCGCCGACCTCAGTCCATGCCAGTCCGGTTACCTGACCAATCCGGTCATTTTCTTCTGCCTCGCCATAGCGGAATTTCTTAACACCCAGATATTTGCCGAGGTTCCGCGTTGTCACCGAAACCTTTCTGGATCGGTCTTTGACCAGAAGCAAATCCTTAACGACCTTGCGGCAAATCTTTGAAATTTCCCGTTCCAGGTTTCGAACCCCTGCTTCCCGAGAATAAAATCGGACGATGTCCCTGATCGCCGATTGGCTGAGGTGAATCTCGGAAACTTTAAGGCCGTTGTTCTTGATCTGTTTTGGAAGCAGATACCGAATGGCAATATTGACCTTTTCATCTTCAGTGTAACCGGCCAACCGAATGACCTCCATACGATCCAACAGTGCGGCGGGAATATTCAGCGTGTTGGCCGTCGCCACGAACATAACATCGGAAAGATCGAAATCAACTTCAAGGTAATGATCATTGAAGGTGTGGTTCTGTTCAGGATCGAGAACCTCCAACAAGGCCGACGCCGGATCACCCCGGAAATCCATGGCCATCTTGTCAATTTCATCCAGCAAGAACATCGGGTTACGGGTGCCGGCCTTTGAAAGGTTCTGAAGGATTTTCCCGGGCAAGGAACCGATATAAGTCCGCCGATGCCCTCTAATTTCGGCTTCGTCCCGAACCCCACCCAGTGCCATTCGGATATAGCGCCGGTTTGTCGCTCGTGCTATCGATTGCCCGAGCGAAGTTTTTCCGACGCCCGGTGGACCAACAAGACACAGAATGGGGCCCTTGAGTTTCCTGACTCTTTGCTGGACAGCAAGGTACTCGAGGATTCGTTCCTTCACCTTCTCCAGTCCGTAGTGATCATCATCAAGAACCGTCTCTGCCTGTTTCAGGTCATGACGCACTTTGGTTTTCTTTTTCCATGGGACGCCGAGCATCCAGTCGATGTAGTTTCTAACCACCGTGGCCTCAGCCGACATCGGTGACATCAGTTTCAACTTGTTCAGCTCTCCTTCAGCCTTTTTACGGGCTTCTTTCGACATCCCGGAATCGGTAATCTTCTGTGCCAGTTCGTCCAGTTCGTTGGGCACATCCTCCATCTCCCCCAGTTCCTTCTGAATGGCCTTCATTTGCTCGTTGAGGTAATATTCGCGCTGGTTCTTTTCCATCTGCTGCTTGACCCGACCGCGAATACGTTTCTCCATCTCTAGAATATCCACCTCGCCTTCCATGAACGCCATCAGCGTCTCAAGCCGCTTGACGACATCACTCATGGCGAGGAGCGACTGCTTGTCATCAATCTTCAGTGCCATGTGGGCCGCAATGGTATCCGCGAGGCGACTACTGTCATCGATACCAGCAAGGGAATTCAGCACTTCCGGGGGGATCTTCTTGTTCAGCTTGACATACTGCTCAAACATGGTTATCGCTGTCCTCACCAGCACTTCCATCTCATTCTCACCCTGCTCGACCTGATCCTCCATCACAGCAATCTCTGCAGAGTAGAATCCGTCCGATTCTACGAAGCGCTCAACCACGCAGCGCTCAGCACCTTCAACGAGAACCTTGACCGTTCCATCCGGCAG
>JANXGZ010000090.1 GCA_024958995.1 Methylococcales bacterium
CTCAATTCTCCCGAGAGATCTCACATATCTCGACACAGATTACACAGTTGTATTCACGACAAATTCTCTGAACTTCCCTGAATCAGGATGGTGGGGTAGGATTCTCTCTGCAATGAAAGTACTGATTCCGTTTTTATAGGACACTTGATAGTACTTAACAAATAAATGGAGACATGCGATGTCAGGCAGAAGCATTAAGATGAATCGTCTCGGTCCTCTGTTGATATTTGTCGGGACCGCTGCCATGGCTCAAGGGCAGGAACCCGGGGCTACCGAAAAGAAAACCCCACCCGGATTTCATAACGGAGACACGCCCACGATTGCAGCATTCTTCAAGGCACACTGCACAAAGTGTCATAATGCTGAAAAGAAAAAGGGCGGAATCAACCTGTTGAAGTTTACGGATTTCCGCCAGGAGAATGCCAAGCACTGGCAGGAGGTGCTGGACAACCTGCAGCGCGGCGATATGCCGCCCGAAAAATCCATCCAGCCCAATATCAAGAATCGCAAGCTCTTCGTGTCGCAGGTTTTAGCTCAGCTTGACCGAGTGTTTGCCGATTCAGACGAACGGGACTTTCGGTTCACTCGCCTGAGCAACAGTCAAATCGCATGGAGTTTGCGCGACTTGCTGAAGATCGACCGGGACTTCAGCGCCGACCTCATCGAGGATCCGGTGGGCAAACATGGGGAGTCCCTGCAATCGGAGCTGGAACTGACCGCAGGCCACATGGAGGTTTACCTGAGCGCCCTGCAGAAGGCTGTCGAGTTGGCCGTGCCTGACTTGAGCAATCCCCCGAAGCCTTATGTCCTGAAAGGGAACGATTGGGAAAAGCAGCATTACCTGAACCGCAACGACCTCGCCCATGGGCCCCGGCGGCACCATCGCCGTTACCGGGGTCCACAATGGCTGGGGGATGACTTCGAGGTTCCTGTGCCGCCCAATCATTTCTTCAGAATCTACGTTGATGACAATCGCCAGGAAGGCCGGTTTCGCGTTCGCATTCGTGTGCGAAATGAACCACCCCAAGATGGAGGAGCCCTCACCAAGCACGAATTCTCTGTCTTCTTCGACCGTGGATTCAAATCACCCCAGCACACCATCGGCAGTTTTACCGTGGAAGCGAAGCCCGGTCCTCAGGAGTTTGAAGTTTTCGGAAATGTTTATGACTTCCCCGGGGTGGATCCTGCGCCAGTGTCCAAGGAGGATCCCTATGGCATCACGGCCCATTTTCACTACCGCTTTCTGACGGTTCAGAATTGTTCACCTCTCACCTCGCCCTCGGACAAACCGGTTGCCAATAAGGACTGGGTGACCTTTGGGGACGCTCATTTCATCCGAGCCGACGATCGCTGGACCGACGCCTGGGGTATGGATTTCGCCAGAGAAAATTGGTTAAAACCTTCCCATGGCGGCAGCAACCACCCCACGCGAGGCAAACCTGCTGTCTACAAGGACGTAATGAAGGACACGAGTTATGCCGTGATCGAACGGATTGAGTTTGATCTGCCCTGGCAATGGCCGCCTGCCAGCGTCCAGCCATTCCTTAAAAACGGAAAGTTGGATAATGATACCATCACTCGGGAGATTAAGGCTCTTGCCAAGCGCGCCTGGCGCCGTCCATTAACCGACTCCGAATCCAAGGAACTGGATATCCTGATCAGTGGAAAATTGGAAAACTCCGAATCGAAAGCCGATGCCCTCAAGGATTTGCTCCTAGCGGTGTTCGCCGACACCCGTTTTCTGTTTCACTCGGATGTTGAGCCAACCCAAAGAATGCAGAACTTTGAACTCGTTGGTCGCCTGTCCGCATTCCTCTGGCGTAGTGCGCCCGATCAACGACTCTTTGAGCTGGCCTCCCGGTTCGGCCCCATCACAAATCTTGAGTTGAGTGCCGAAGTACGACGGATGTTAGCCGACCCACGTGCCGATCGTTTCATCACCGACTTCACCTCCAGCTGGGTCGCCTTCTCAAAGCTCGACCAGATCGCTATTAACCCGAACTACTACCGGTGGTGGAACCCAAAGTTCAAGGACTACATGAAGCTTGAGCCGGTTGCCTTCATGAAAACCCTGTTGCAAGAGGACTTGAGTTGCCTCAATTGCCTGTCATCGGATTTCATGATCGTGAACGACGTGATGGC
>JANXGZ010000190.1 GCA_024958995.1 Methylococcales bacterium
GGAATGATCTGGGCGGTTCCCGAGAAGATACCCCTCGAACTATCGGAACTGGTGAGGAAACTGCGAGGTGCGATTGCCGAACCTGGGGTCAGAGTTGACGCTCGCCCTTACCGGCCACATGTCACCCTGGTCAGGAAGTTTCGCGGATCCCTGCAACCGCTTCGGGTTCAACCGCTCGCTTGGCAGGTCCGCGGATTTACACTGGTCGAGGCAATGCTTTGCGCCGAGGGGTCGATCTATACGGGCGTCAAGACCTGGGCACTGACAGGTTGACTGGTCGCAGGCGTGAGCGGGAGCGGTCTGACCGGTTTGTCGGGCTACTTCTGTGGCCCCGGTCGCGAAAGAATGAACTAGGTCGTACCGATAGGCTATGGGATAATGCGCCGTTGTGTAGTGGCAACCACTTTAACGGTAAATCGAATGGACGAAAACAGGAAAAAAGCGCTCGCAGCAGCTCTGCTTCAAATTGATAAACAGTTTGGAAAAGGTTCGGTCATGAGGATGGGTGATATCTCGTCGGACGGGGATTTGGAGGTCGTTTCGACCGGTTCCCTGAGCCTAGACATTGCTTTGGGCTGCGGTGGCCTGCCGAGGGGTCGTGTCGTCGAGATCTACGGGCCGGAATCTTCGGGTAAGACCACCTTGACGTTGGAAGTGATCGCGCAGGTGCAACGTTCGGGCGGTACTGCCGCGTTCGTTGACGCAGAGCATGCGCTAGATCCTGCCTACGCAAAAAAGATCGGGGTCAACGTGGATGAATTGCTGATTTCCCAGCCTGATACCGGGGAACAGGCACTAGAAATCACGGACATGCTGGTTCGGTCGGGCGCGGTCGACATTATCGTGATCGACTCGGTTGCTGCGCTGACGCCGAAAGCAGAAATCGAGGGGGAGATGGGCGATTCCCATGTCGGGCTGCAGGCCAGACTGATGTCCCAGGCACTAAGGAAACTGACAGCCAACATCAAGCGTTCGAATACCCTGGTAGTCTTCATAAACCAGATTCGCATAAAGATCGGGGTCATGTTCGGAAATCCGGAAACGACAACTGGCGGGAACGCGCTCAAATTCTATGCTTCGGTCAGGCTGGATATTCGCCGGATCGGCGCGATTAAGAAAGGCGACGAGGTGGTTGGCAACGAGACGCGGGTCAAGGTGGTCAAGAACAAGGTTGCGCCTCCATTTCGTAAGGCCGAGTTTGAAATTCTTTACGGGGAGGGGATTTCTCGCGAAGGAGAATTGATCGATCTGGGCGTCAAGCACGGCTTTGTTCAGAAGTCTGGATCTTGGTACAGCTACGACAATGACCGGATTGGCCAGGGTAAGGAAAATGTCAAGGAATTCCTGCGCGATAACGTGGACATTGCTGAGCAGTTGGATCGGCAGATCCGTGACCAAGTGTTCGGAATCCGCCAGCTTGATCAGGAGGCGGAGGGAGGTTCCAGCTGACGGGTGGCGGAAGCCCACCGGAAGCGAGTATCCGGCAGACCTGCCTGAGGTTACTGGCGCGCCGTGAGCACAGTAGCGACGAGCTGAGGCGAAAACTCAGAAGCCGGGGTTTCTCCGGTGCAGACATCGATCCGGTGCTGGAGCAGCTCCAATCGACGGGACTGCTGAACGCGGTCCGTTTCACGGAGCAGTACATCGAGGCTAGGGCTGCAAAAGGCTTTGGCCCTGTGCGAATTGCCGCGGAACTGCGCGAACGCGGGATTGATCGAGGTCTTGTTGACGAAATGCTTGACCGATGGTCGGGTGACTGGCAAGTCGTGGTGTACAAGATATGGAGGAAGAAGTACTCCGGTGATCCGAGACGCGATTTCAGGGAGAGGGAAAAGCGGACCCGCTATCTCGTCCAACGCGGGTTCACGGCAGAGCAAATACGCGTTTGTATGGCAGTCGGCGATGCTGAAGAGTTCCAAGCCCGCTCTTGACAGCCAGGAACGGCTGTCCCCTCTGGGGCTGTGCATTATGGTAGAGTGCGGCAAGTCCTTGGGCAGATGACACGGTTGCAGTCGAATTTTGTAGGTATTGTTTAAGAAACGGATCTGATGGAAAAAATGTCCAGTGTGCAAGTCCGCACTGCCTTTCTCGAGTTCTTCAGCCAGCGCGGCCACCAGTGTGTACCCTCGAGCCCGCTGGTTCCCTGGAACGACCCCACCCTGCTGTTTACCAACGCCGGCATGGTCCAATTCAAGGATACCTTCCTTGGTCACGAACGCCGGGATTACAGTCGTGCCGTGTCCAGTCAGAGGTGTGTCCGGGCCGGGGGCAAGCACAATGATCTCGAAAATGTCGGCTATACCGCGCGTCATCATACCTTTTTCGAAATGCTCGGCAATTTCAGTTTCGGCGATTATTTTAAGGCCGAGGCTATCCGGTACGCCTGGGGGTTCCTGACTGATGGATTGAAGATCCCGCCCGAAAAGCTCTGGATCACGATCTACAAAGACGATGACGAGACGGCGGCGCTCTGGTTGGACAAGATGGGTGTGGATCCCAATCGGTTTTCCCGGCTCGGTGAAGCTAGTAATTTCTGGTCGATGGGCGATATTGGTCCCTGCGGGCCGTGTACGGAAATCTTTTACGACCATGGCGAAGGAGTTCCGGGGGGACCGCCGGGTTCGCCCGATGAGGACGGTGATCGTTACATAGAATTGTGGAATCTCGTGTTCATGCAGTACGAACGTTCGGCCTCCGGTGAACTGAGCGACCTGCCCAGGCCCTCGGTTGATACCGGCATGGGTCTCGAAAGGATTGCGGCCGTGATGCAGGGAGTGCACAACAATTACGACATTGATCTGTTTCGTAACTTACTCACTTCGGCGGCCAAGATCGCCGGGACTGATGACCTGAGCAACAATTCTCTTCGTGTTATTGCGGACCATATCCGTTCATGCAGTTTTCTTATTATTGACGGTGTCCTTCCCTCCAACGAAGGTCGTGGTTACGTCCTGAGGAGGATCATCCGTCGGGCGATTCGCCACGGTTACCAATTGGGCATTGAGGGCAACTTTTTTCACCAACTGGTTGCGCCTCTGGCTGTGGAAATGGGGGAGGCCTTCCCGGAATTGGTGAAAAATCGGCAACACGTTGAAAAGGCCCTGCTACAGGAAGAAAAACGCTTTGCCGAGACCCTCGGCCAAGGCATGAAAATTCTTGAGAATTGCATGAGCGGCTTGGTCGGCAAGGAGATCCCGGGAGAAACCGTATTCCAGCTTTACGATACCTATGGCTTTCCTGTCGACTTGACTGCAGACTTTGCACGCGAACACGGACTCGGAATCGATTCCGCCGGCTTCGAGACAGCTATGGAAGCGCAGCGGCAAAGGGCGAGGGCTGCTAGCCGTTTCCGAACAGAAGAAGGGTTGGAGACTGGGGTGGACGATCAAACCGAGTTTGTGGGTTACGACCATCTGGTGGTGCAGGCTCGGGTGCTTTCGGTGATCAGGGACGGCAGCCCGGTTGAGAGTCTTGGGCAGGGTCAAGCCGGTGCGGTGGTATTGGATCGAACACCTTTCTACGCCGAATCGGGTGGCCAAGTTGGCGACAAAGGGTGCATTTCGACGTCCGCCGGACATTTCTTAGTCAGTGAAACGGTGAAACAGGGTGAAGGGATTTACATTCATTACGGGCAAATTGAATCGGGATCTATCGATATCGGCGAGGGCTGCGGTGCCGAAGTGGATGCGCCGACCCGTCAGGCAACCGCCCTCAACCATTCGGCAACTCATCTTGTGCATGCGGCCTTGCGCAGTGTACTGGGCAAACATGTCACCCAGAAGGGTTCGCTGGTCGATGCCGATAAACTGAGATTTGATTTTTCACATTTTCAGCCCATGACCAGCGAGGAAATGACGCGGGTAGAGGAAATGGTCAACGAACAGATCCAGTGTAACGCGTCGGTGAGCGTCGATATCATGGGTCGGGATGATGCGATGAATGCCGGGGCGATGGCGCTTTTCGGAGAAAAGTACGGCGATCGTGTTCGGGTTCTGAAGATCGGCGATTTTTCCACCGAGCTTTGCGGAGGTACGCACGTTAGCCGTGCCGGAGATATTGGCTATTTCAAGCTCCTCAGTGAAACTGGTGTTGCGGCCGGGGTCCGTCGGATCGAGGCGGTCACTGGACGGCAGGCAGTCATATGGGGTGCTGAAAGCGGTGGTTTGCTCGAGGAGATCTCCGCTGCTCTCAAGGGAGATCGGGGTTCGGTTATGGGGCAGGTTCAGCAATTACTTGACCGAAACAGACAACTGGAAAAGAAAGTCGAACAGCTCAGGGATAAGCTCGCCAGTTCAGTCGGAGGGGATCTCAGCAGCCAGGCAGTGGATGTGGGCGGTGTCAAGGTTTTGGCGGCACGACTGGATGGCGTCGATTCAAAGTGGCTGCGCAACACGATGGATCAGTTAAAGAACAAGCTGGGTTCGGCTGCGATCGTGCTCGCTACGGTCAACGGTGAGAAGGTGAGCCTGATTGCCGGGGTCACAAGGGACAAGACTGACCAGATCCGGGCTGGAGATCTGGTGAACGTGGTTGCTGCGAGAGTCGGAGGCCGGGGTGGCGGGCGTCCTGACATGGCCCAGGCAGGCGGGAACCTGCCGGGAGAATTGAATGCTGCCCTGGATAGTGTCAGTGATTGGGTCCGGGAGCAACTGGGGTAGCGGCTTTTTTAACAGATTCAGGAATACAGCGAAGATGGGACTGTACGTATACAAGTTTGGCGGAACCTCGGTAGGGACTGCCGAACGAATCAAGGCCGTGGCCGACAGAATATTTTCGGCACGCGAAAGAGGGCACGATATCGTTGTGGTTGTTTCGGCCATGAGTGGGGAAACCAACCGCTTAGTGGCACTGGCTCAGGAGATGCAGGAAGAGCCCGAACCGAGGGAAATGGATGTCTTATTGTCGACCGGAGAGCAAGTGACCATTGCCTTGCTGTGCATGGCATTGCGGGACAAGGGGATACCGGCTATTTCCTACACCGGTGGCCAGGTGAGAATTCTTACCGATGATTCGCACACCAAGGCGCGTATTCAGGAAATCGACAGTGACCGAATTCACGGTGACCTGTCGGCGGGGAAGGTGGTTGTGGTGGCGGGATTCCAGGGAGTAACCGAGTCGGGCAGCATATCGACCCTGGGCCGGGGTGGTTCGGATACCACCGCCGTGGCGCTGGCGGCCGTTTTGGAAGCGTCCGAATGTCACATCTACACGGATGTTGATGGGGTTTATACTACCGACCCGCGCATCGAACCTCGGGCACGCCGGCTTGAACGAATAACTTTCGAAGAAATGCTGGAGATGGCGAGCCTCGGATCCAAGGTTCTGCAGATTCGCGCGGTCGAATTTGCAGGTAAATACAATGTACCCCTAAGAGTGTTGCCTTCGTTCAGTGACGGGGAAGGTACTCTGATTACCTACGAGGAATCGAAAATGGAAAAAGCCCTGGTTTCGGGTATCGCATTTAATCGGGATGAAGCGAAAGTGACCATTGAGGGCATTCCGGATCGGCCGGGAGTCGCTTCCAGCATTCTGAGCCCTGTGGCTGATGCCAACATTGAAATTGACATGATCATCCAGAACGTTGCCGAAGACGTGACTGCGGATTTTACCTTCACGGTGCATCGAAACGATTACCGCAAGGCCTACGAAATCCTGTCGTCAACCTGTCGCCAACTTGGGGCGAGAAAAGTCTCGGGCGACGAACAGATTGTCAAGATTTCCCTAGTAGGGGTCGGCATGCGCTCCCACGCGGGGATTGCGAGTACCATGTTCAAGGCACTCGCTGACGAAGGCATCAACATCATGATGATTTCGACATCCGAGATCAAGATTTCTGTTGTGGTCAACGAGAAATACCTGGAGTTGGCGGTGAGAACGTTGCACAAAGCTTTTGGTCTGAGCGAAGCTGTTTAGCTTATTCGGGCGAGAAATGGTTTTTCAGGGTGCCTTCAATCAGGGTTCGGAAAAAGCGTCTAAGTGAACATGTTGGCAAGTACAGGGAGGGTTCGGCAATCCGACCGGACCCATTACAGGAACAACAGACGGCAAAGTGAGCGATTCTTGAGTTTGCCGGTTGGTCGTTGAATGTGAGCATGTCTCTATCTAGGATGGTTATCGGTGTACGATGCTGTAATTGGTAGAACGGAACCGAATTCCAGCCGCTTGCTTGGTGTTTTGGGTTGAGTTTTTTCGGACTGGTTTGATCATACTTAGCCGTAGTAGAATGATACTATGCCAAATGTATGGACTAGCAATGCTAGGAATTCGATGTATGCCGAGCACATTTGGCATACTTTTAAGGAAGTAGACGGAGCGGATAGATGTTGATATTGACTAGGAGGATTGGTGAGACTCTCATGATTGGTGAAGAAGTATCCGTTACTGTTCTCGGTGTAAAAGGGAATCAGGTTCGCATCGGAGTGAATGCGCCTAAGGAAATCGGGGTACACAGGGAAGAAATCTACGAGAAAATCAAGGCCGAAAAGGCCACGGAAGGTGAGAAGCAAGCCTGACAAGACACTACGCTCTCATTTCTGTACAATCCGCTTTTCTTTCTGGGCTCCATCCAACGGGGCGTAGTGCCGGAGATTCATTGTATTGGAGAGATGGCCGAGCGGCTGAAGGCGCTCCCCTGCTAAGGGAGTATGGGTTAATAGCTCATCGAGGGTTCGAATCCCTCTCTCTCCGCCA
>JANXGZ010000147.1 GCA_024958995.1 Methylococcales bacterium
CTCTCGATCAGGTGGACCGGATCGGCCCGACAGAACTCGCCGAGCTCGAATTCGATGATGAAATCAGATCATGGAAATGGGACAAGGACTATTTTTCCAAACCCGAGTTTGACGACGTCAATAGCCTGGAAACAGCGGTCGAGGACCCCCGTCCATTTTTCCTCCGACCGGAAAAACAAAGCAGTTCCGGAGTTCTATTGATTCATGGGCTTCTGGCTTCTCCAGCCGAAGTCCGTTCGCTCGGCGAACGCCTTAAGGAACAAGGTTACATGGTCATGGGCGTGCGTCTGAAAGGACACGGGACATCGCCCAAAGACCTGCGTGAACAACAATGGGAAGACTGGTACACATCGCTTCAAAGAGCACATTCAATCCTTCGCCGTTACACCGGATCGATCCATATGGTCGGGTTTTCAACCGGTGGCGCGCTGGCACTGCGACTGGCTGCAGAGCAGCCCGAATCATTCACAGGAGTATCGGTGATCTCGGTTCCGATCAGGTTCCAGGACCCGAAAATGATGTTCATACCGCTAGTTCACGGAACCAATACCCTCGTGCGCTGGATATCCAGCTACGAAGACATCAAGCCATTCTTCCTGCAAAGCCCGGAACACCCCGATATCAACTACCGGCATATCCCTGTCCGCGCACTGTACGAACTACGCAGACTGATCAGCAAAACCGAAGATTGCCTCTGCAATGTACAATGCCCGGTCCTTGTCATCCAGGGAGACAAGGACCCCGTCGTGGACCCGAAAAGTGCGGAAATCCTTTTCGACCAACTCGGATCCTCGTCCAAGGAATTGGTCATGATCGAATCGGAACGACACGGGATACTGATGGAAAATATCGGACAAACCCAGGAAAAGGTCTCTGCTTTTGTCCACCAATGCGCGAATTCGAACCAGCATGGCCGTACCACCGAGAATGGTGTCAACCAACCGGCAACCACCGAGAACCCATGAGCGAAAAACCCTGGATTCAACATTACCCGCCTGGGATACCGACCGAGATCCAAGAGGTACCCTGGGTTTCGATTCCCGACTTTTTCGCTTCCGTAGTCACCAAATTCGCTGACCGGCCAGCGGTGGCCAACATGGGCACGGAGATGACTTATACACGCCTGGAGCGAGAAAGCTCCTGTCTTGCCAACTACCTGCGCGAAGACCTTCAGCTAGCAAGCGGTAGCCGGGTTGCCATCATGATGCCCAACCTGCTGCAACATGCGGTTGCCATCCTTGGAATCCTTAAGGCAGGACTCATCGTTGTCAACATCAATCCACTGTACTCCGCCCGAGAACTGAACCATCAGTTGAACGACTCAGGCAGCGAAACCATCATCATCCTGGATTCATTCTGCCATGTACTGGCTTCGGTATTACCGAATACGCCGGTAAGAAATGTCGTGATTACCTCGGTGGGTGACCTGCTGGATTTCCCGAAATCCCTTGTCGTCAACCTAGCGGTAAGATACATCAAGCACATGGTTCCAGCCTTTGCAATCCGGCAAGGTGTGTCGTTCAAGACAGCTCTTTCCAGAGGCCGGAAGTTTCGGTATTGCCCGCCTCCGGGCGCATTGAATGACACCGCAGTACTGCAGTACACGGGAGGGACCACAGGCGTATGCAAGAGCGCAGTCTTGAGCCACCGCAACCTGCTCACCAACATGTTGCAGGCCACTGAATGGATCAGCCACGGCACGCCACCTGGAAAATCAATCGTGCCCGGTCAGGAAATCGTTGTTACCGCCTTGCCGCTGTACCATATCTTTTCCCTGACCGCGAATTTCCTGACCTTCATGAATCTCGGCGGACTGGTCTACTTGATTACCAATCCCCGCGATCTCAAGGGCTTTGTCAAGGAACTGCATCGCGTACCCTTCACCTGCTTTCCCGGCGTCAACACCTTATTCAACCACTTGATCCATACCCCGGGCTTTGCCAACCTTGATTTCTCCACCCTGAAGATCAGCCTCGGTGGTGGCATGGCAGTTCAACAATCGGTCGCCGACCAGTGGAAAAGTTTGACTGGAAGCACACTGATCGAAGCCTACGGACTGACAGAGACTTCTCCAGCCGTCTGCATCAACCCTCTGAATCTCGACCGCCACAACGGAAGTGTCGGTCTGCCGATCTCATCGACCGAATGCACTATTCGAGACGACGACGGGAACACTGTCACCTCGGACGAAGTGGGAGAATTATGGGTCAGGGGGCCACAAGTCATGCAGCAATACTGGAATCGACCGGACGAGACGAAAAAAATCCTAACCCCCGATGGTTGGCTGAAGACCGGAGACATCGCACGCATGGACGGGAAAGGCTACGTCTACCTGATCGACCGGAAGAAGGACATGATCATCGTTTCCGGATTCAATGTGTTTCCCAACGAAATCGAATCCGTCATTAGTGGTTATCCAGGCGTCC
Organism: Methylococcales bacterium; assembly: GCA_024958995.1. Lineage (GTDB taxonomy): Bacteria > Pseudomonadota > Gammaproteobacteria > Methylococcales > UBA1147 > UBA1147. The sequence continues at coordinate 2,427 of JANXGZ010000147.1, forward strand.
TGGAATGTGGGGTGATCGGCGTTGACGATGAAGAATGCGGCGAGGCAGTCACCGCTTTCGTGGTGAAAAAGGACCCTACACTCAACGAACAGCAACTGATCGCTTATTGTCGACAACAGTTGACCGCGTACAAGGTACCGAAGT
>JANXGZ010000175.1 GCA_024958995.1 Methylococcales bacterium
AGTGCTTGATGGTGCCGTGGTTGTGTTCTGTGGAACGTCGGGTGTTGAACCTCAATCTGAAACAGTCTGGCGGCAGGCCAACAAATATGAAGTTCCGCGCATGGTGTTCGTCAACAAAATGGATCGAGCCGGCGCGGATTTTCTTCGCGTCGTTGATGAAATAGAGAACCGTCTCGGTTCCACCCCGGTTTGTCTGCAGCTGGCTATCGGTGCCGAAGAAAACTTCAAAGGCGTGATTGACCTCGTCAGGATGAAGGCCATTTACTGGAGCAACGAAGACCAGGGACTTTCTTTCAGTGAAGAAGAGATTCCTGAAGATCTGCAAGATCTGGCTGATGAGTATCGTGAAAAACTTATCGAGGCTGCTGCAGAGGCCAATGACGAACTGATGGAAAAGTATCTCGACGAGGCCGAGCTTTCCAACGAAGATATTAAGGTCGGTATCCGCTCTCGAACACTTGCTAATGAAATAGTACCCGCACTTTGTGGTAGCGCCTTCAAGAACAAAGGGGTGCAAACGATGCTGGATGCAGTCATTGAATACCTTCCGGCACCGGATGAGGTCAAAGCCATAAAAGGCTTCCTTGATGATGGTGAAACGGAAGCCGAACGACACGCCGACGATGACCAGCCTTTCGCTGCTCTAGCATTCAAGATTGCCACTGATCCATTTGTCGGGGCACTGACCTTCTTCCGTGTCTATTCGGGTGTGCTCGAGTCCGGGGATCAAGTCTGGAATCCGGTCAAGGGTAAGAAAGAACGCATTGGCCGAATGGTGCAGATGCATTCCAATGACCGCAAAGAGATAAAAGAAGTCAGAGCCGGCGATATTGCAGCCGCAATCGGACTCAAACAGGCCGCCACTGGCGATACGCTTTGTGTTGAGAGCAAGTCAATCACACTGGAACGCATGGAGTTTCCAGAGCCTGTGATACACGTAGCGGTTGAACCGCGGTCAAAAGCCGATCAGGAAAAGATGGGTGTTGCACTGGGTAAGCTTGCAGCAGAGGACCCGTCATTCAGCGTTCGCACAGACGAAGAGTCGGGTCAGACCATTATTGGCGGCATGGGCGAACTGCATCTCGACATCATTGTCGATCGAATGAAGCGTGAATTCAGCGTTGAAGCCAATATTGGTAAGCCCCGGGTGGCTTACCGGGAAACCATCCGTAAGGAGGTCGAGGCAGAAGGAAAGTTTGTTCGTCAGACGGGGGGACGTGGTCAGTATGGGCATGTTTGGCTGCGTATCGAACCTATCGACGGTGAGGGTTATGAATTTGTCGATGAAATTGCGGGCGGGGTAGTACCTCGTGAATATATCGGCGCGGTTGATAAAGGTATCCAAGATCAGCTTGCTAACGGTGTCCTGGCCGGTTATCCGCTGCAAGGTGTCAAGGCAACACTTTATGACGGGTCATACCATGACGTTGACTCCAGTGAAGTCGCATTCAAGGTTGCTGGTTCCATGGCACTGAAAGCCGGTGCGCTCGATGCTAGCCCCGTTCTGCTCGAGCCTGTCATGAATGTCGAAGTAGTCACACCGGAAGATTACTATGGCGATGTTGTCGGTGACCTGAACCGACGCCGTGGCATAGTTCAGGGTATGGAAGATGTGCTAGCTGGTAAAGCTGTGCGAGCAGAGGTTCCACTTGCCGAGATGTTTGGCTATGCCACTGACGTCAGATCAGCAACCCAGGGCCGGGCAACTTTTTCAATGGAGTTCTCCAATTACGCTGAGGTACCGGATAACATCGCCGAGGCGGTTATCTCCCGTACTGGATAATCCATTTCAGTCGGGTTCCGAAATATTGGTGAGGAAGGGGAATCTCGCCGGGGATTGCGGGCCTGACGGGTCCTGGAATCGATGGTGTCACCCAGTCAACGGCTACCGGTCTGATTTCTTCGTTTGCGAGTTCTCTCCTTTCATCTATCCTTGGTTTGTGAATGTAGTGACTTAATCGTCAATTATAGTTTCGGATTGGGGGTTTGGTTGCAACAGGCGAGATGGCCGAATTCCCTGTAATCTGCGTATGAGGTGCCTGTAATCATTTTCAGGCCGCGAATTTCTGATCTATTCAG
>JANXGZ010000167.1 GCA_024958995.1 Methylococcales bacterium
TACCTGGCAGCCCGTGATGCCGCATGGATGGGCAAGATCTACGAATTCCTCGGCCTGACCGTTGGAGTCATTGTCAGCGATTTGACGCCCGATCAACGCCGGGAGGCTTACGCGGCAGATATTACCTATGGGACCAACAACGAATTCGGTTTTGACTACCTGCGCGACAACATGGCGTTCAGTTTGGAGCAGAAGGTTCAGCGGGATCTGAATTTTGCAATTGTCGACGAGGTTGACTCGATCCTGATCGACGAGGCGCGCACACCACTGATCATTTCCGGTCCGACCGATGATCAGTCCGAACTGTACCAGCACCTCAACACTATTGTTCCCCTGCTCTCGAAACAGGTTGAAGAAGATGGCCCGGGGGATTACTACCTTGACGAAAAGGCGAAGCAGGCGTATCTGACCGAAGAGGGCCATGAAAAGATCGAGAATCTCATGGTCGAGCACAAGCTAATTGCCGAAGGGGAAAGTCTGTATTCTTCGACCAATATCTCGCTGATGCATTACACATTGGCTTCCCTGCGTGCACATGTTTTGTTTCTGCGTGATGTCGACTATATCGTGAAGGACAATGAAGTCGTCATTGTTGATGAATTCACCGGTCGGGTGATGTCGGGCCGGCGCTGGTCGGATGGGCTTCACCAGGCCATTGAGGCCAAGGAAGGCGTGCTCGTTCGGAGTGAAAACCAGACTTTGGCCTCGATCACTTTTCAGAATTACTTCCGCTTGTACAACAAGCTTTCTGGAATGACCGGTACTGCGGATACGGAGGCCTTCGAATTTCAGCAGATCTATAATCTTGAGGTCGTCGTGATTCCGACCCACCGGCCGATGGTGCGCGATGACAAGGGGGACTTGGTTTACTTGACCACAGGGGAGAAATACAAGGCTATCTGTGAGGACATTAGTGATTGTGTCAAGCGCGGGCAACCGGTGTTGGTGGGGACAACCTCCATCGAAAATTCGGAATACCTGTCTGGGCTTCTCAGGGAACAGGGGGTCGAGCACCAGATTCTTAACGCTAAGCAGCACGAGCGCGAAGCACACATCATTGCTCAGGCAGGAAGTTCCGGCACGGTGACCATCGCCACGAACATGGCTGGCCGCGGAACCGATATCGTTCTTGGCGGCAACCTCGATGTAGAACTGGAACAGATGGACCCGAACGATACCACGGTGATTCAGCAAGCTCGGGAACAGTGGGATGAGCGCCATGGGGCGGTTCTTGATTCGGGCGGTTTACACGTGATCGGCTCGGAACGGCATGAATCCCGTCGCATCGATAACCAGCTGCGCGGCCGCTCCGGCCGACAGGGCGACGCCGGTTCGACCCGTTTCTACCTTTCACTGGAAGACAACCTGATGCGTATTTTTGCATCCGAGCGTGTGGCTGCCCTGATGCAGCGGCTCGGCCTCGAGAAAGGAGAAGCGATCGAGCACAAGTGGGTGACTAAGGCGATTGAGAATGCGCAGCGTAAGGTCGAGGGTCGGAATTTTGACATTCGAAAGCAGTTGCTTGAATTCGACAACGTTGCCAACGATCAGCGCCGGGAGGTGTACAAGCAACGAAACGAGCTGATGGAGGCCGATGATATTTCGCAAACTATCGACGCGATTCGGCACGACGTTGTGCACCAGGTGGTGACTCAGCATGTTCCGAAACGGACCATGGAAGAGCAGTGGGACATCAAGGGACTCGAAGAAGCACTGCAGTCGGAGATGGGCGTTACGATTCCGATTCGGAAGATGTTGAAAGAGGATGATTCCATGCACGAGGAGTCGATCAGGGATGTCGTCATCGACCAGGTGGACCGGCACTGTGCCGCCAAGGAATCCCAGGTCGGGTCCGATGTGATTCGGCATCTGGAAAAATCGGTGATGCTTCAGGTGCTGGACAACCAGTGGAAAGAACATCTTTCGGCCGTAGATCACCTGCGCCGAGGGATTCACCTCAGGGGCTATGCGCAGAAGGACCCGAAACAGGAATACAAGCGCGAAGCCTTCCAGATGTTCTCACGTCTACTGGATAGCATCAAGCAGGAAGTGACCGGAATCCTCTGCCGTGTCCAACTGCAGACCGAAGAGGAAGTCGATGCCCTGGATGATCGCCGGGGTGCTAAGACCGAGTTCAGCTATGAACATGCCGAAGCGCAGAGCAGCCTGGGTGAGTCTGAAGTTCCGGAGGTTCAGGAAGAACTCGCTCAACAATCAAAACCCTTCAAGCGGGAAGGGCGCAAGGTCGGCCGCAATGAACCCTGTCCCTGCGGTTCGGGAAAGAAATACAAGCAATGTCACGGTCGTTTGAGCTGAGGAAGCAACACCGAGGTTATGCCGGTCGGTAAGGAAAGTGACCTTGAACTGAAACCGGTTCCCGGTATTCGTATCGGAACCGCGGCCGCCGGAATCAAGCGAAACGACCAGGCGGACCTCGTGGTCATGGAACTGGCACCGGGTTCCGTTTGTGCCGCAACCTTTACCCGCAATGCATTCTGCGCAGCACCTGTCCTGGTTGCCAGGAAGCATTTATCCCACCCTATCCGCTGGTTGCTGATCAATTCTGGCAATGCCAACGCGGGAACCGGTGAGGCAGGTCTTGACGATAGCCTTCAGACTTGTCTATACCTGTCTGATCAGACCGGGGTTACCGCGGGGCAGGTACTTCCGTTTTCCACCGGTGTGATCGGTGAACCCCTGCCGGTTGAAAAGTTCAGTAGCGGGATTCCCCTGGCGCTGGGTGATCTTGCCCCGGATGGATGGGAAAGGGCTGCCCGGGCGATTATGACCACCGATACTCGTCCGAAAGGCGTTTCGCGGGAGATTTCCATCGGCGGTCAGCAAGGTGCGGTGACCGGCATTGCCAAGGGCGCTGGAATGATCCACCCTAACATGGCGACCATGCTGGCCTTTATCGCAACCGATCTTTGTCTGCCAGGCGATGTTCTGCAATCCTGCCTGGCACACTCGGTGGAGCGTTCATTCAACAGCATCTCGGTCGATGGCGATACCTCCACCAACGATGCTTGCGT
>JANXGZ010000261.1 GCA_024958995.1 Methylococcales bacterium
TGATTGCGACTTTGATGGTCATAAACTGTTTTCCTCTGGCAAATGATGGTTTCTACCGCAACCGTTTTTAGGGCTTACGGGTCCGATTCAAAGATCTTTCAGCAACTTCCTATCCGGCCTCTGATCCCAAGAGGGAACCCGCCTAACGCAGCCTGTATGAGGGCTGGGTAAGGCGACTGAGAGAGGGTTTTTCAGAAAGCCTGGTTGCGTTGGCAAAGATTTCATATAAGGCTTACGGCAACCAAATTGGTGAATTATAGCAATCAGGCGGAAATCGAGTCCAGCCATCGACCGCTGAACAACAGGAATTGAGCGGGTTACAGCAATGCCTAAGGGGAATCCTGGGGTATTGCTCCTGATTGCTCAGAACAGGGTGTTTTTTAGTTTAAGCGGAACCCGCAATGCGGTGCACAAAGGCTGCGTCCATGGGTGATTAGGTGCGGCCCATTCAAGGACCTTTCCGAACAGGCGGTGATCTTCAACCAGGAAGCGTCCACATTCCAGCTTTTGTGTTTTCCGGCCATAGTACGCGGGCATTGTCGTACATGCCCCGAGGTAACCGGCTGTTGCCACTTCTTCTAGTACGGCTTTGTTGTAGCGGCCTTTCGGGTAACAAAATGTCCTAACATCGGAACCCAGCTGGTCTTCAAGCAGGCTCTTGGGTTGTCGTATTTCATCCGCAAGGCGCTCCAAGGGAATTTCGTTCAGTTTCGGGTGATTCATGGTATGACAGCCGATTTCCATGCCCGCTTCGTGCAGTTGCCTTCGGTGCTGTCGGTTCATGCTCGGAAAAGGAATGGTGAAGCCGCTTTTCTCGGAATCACTCCATTGAGCGGTTTTTGGGTTGACCCAGCGGACGATATCATCAAAACCAGGAATCACGAAAAAAGTCGCTTTGTACCCGAATTCATCCAGCATCGGCGCTGCATTCTCGTAATTGTCAAGCAGGCCATCGTCAAACGAAAGAACGACGTAAGCGCCCTCGGCGTCCAGCGGCAGGGCCAGAAGTTCCGAAAAGGTCACGGGCGTAAAACCCTGGCTCCGGATCAGTTCCAGATGGCGCCTGAATTCTCGGATCGCCAAGGTTTCCGGCCCTTGGTTGCCAATGGAATGGTAATAGAAAATCGGGACCTTCAACCTGCTCACCGTTGAATCGGGTCGTTACCGCATTGTGGCAACGGGTTAAACGGTTTTCTTTCGTTCCGAGAACAACGAGGAAACTTTTCCCGCGGCCGACTGCCCCTGATCGATAAAGTCTTCCAGGAGCCTGAAGGCATCATCGTCGGTGAATTGCTTCGGCGGGTGCTTGCAAAAGTAGGCGGCCGGTCCGAGTAGTGGGCCACTGATCTCCAGATCCATAGCCAGCTTGGCGCAGCGGATTGCGTCGATGACGACTCCGGCAGAGTTGGGTGAATCCTCGACCGACAGCCTGAGTTCTAGGTTCATTGGGACATCGCCAAACATGCTGCCTTCCATGCGGATAAAGCAGTTCTTATTGTCTTTTTGCCACGGGACGTAATCGCTGGGACCGACATGGATGTTTTCCTGGTCGAGACGTTCGGAAGCTACCGATTGAACAGCCTCGGTTTTGGATGTCTTTTTTGATGCTAGCCGGCCGCGGTTCAGCATGTTAAGGAAATCGGTATTCCCTCCGGTGTTGAGCTGGTAGGTCCGATTCAGGGTTAGCCCGCGTTTTCTGAACAGGTCGGTCAGCGTACGGTGGACGATCGTTGCACCCAGCTGCGCCTTGATGTCATCCCCAATGATTGGCAACCCTGCGTTTTCGAATTTCTTTGCCCAGATCGGGTCGCTGGCGATGAACACAGGGATGTTGTTGATGAAAGCGAGGCCGGCTTCCAGTGCGCATTCCACGTAAAACCGCGTGGCTTCTTCTGAGCCCACGGGCAGGTAGTGGACGAGGATTTCCGCGCCGGATTCCCTCAATACCTCGACAACCTGTTGCTGGTCGGGTTCGGACATGCCCGACAAAAGAAACGTAGACCGGTCGTTGTAGTCTTTCATGTGTTCGGAAAAACCGTCGAGGACAGGCCCCATCTGGACGGTGACTCCCGATTCGGGAATGTCAGGGCAGAATATTTGGGTACAGTTGGGTTCGGCGAAGATGGCATTGGCAACGTCTTTGCCCACTTTTCGTGCGTCAATGTCAAAGGCGGCAACCACTTCGATGTCGCAGGGGGAATATCCATTGATGGCCCAGTGCATCAGTCCCCTTGCCGTATTCCTGTCTTTGGAGCGGTAGTAATGAATCCCCTGAACCAATGAG
>JANXGZ010000047.1 GCA_024958995.1 Methylococcales bacterium
TGCACCCCCATACAGAAAATGGCCCTACCAATCGCATTGCAGGGGCGCGACGTGGCCGGCCAGGCGCAAACGGGGACAGGCAAGACGGCGACCTTTCTGGTCCCCATGTTCAAAACACTGCTCAGCACTCCGCCCGGAACGGGCGAAAAACAGCCGCGGGCACTGATTGTGGCCCCAACCCGCGAACTCGCGAGACAGATCGCGAGTGATGCCAGGCAACTGGGGAAATTCATCGACCTGAAGATCAGCCTTGCCTACGGGGGAACTGGATACCAGCAGCAACTCGATGACATCGGCCAGGGAACCGACATTCTGATCGGCACTCCGGGAAGACTAATCGACTTCTACAAGCAAAAAATCTATCGTCTAGATTGCGTGCAAGTAGTAATACTGGACGAAGCGGACCGGATGTTCGATCTGGGCTTTATTAAGGACATCCGTTATCTACTGAGGCGGATTCCAAAACCGACCAAGCGCCAGGGCATGCTATTCTCGGCCACCCTGTCATACCGGGTACTGGAACTGGCCTATGAACACATGAACAACCCGGAACTGGTCCGCATCGAACCGGAACAGATCACCGCCAAATCAGTCAACCAGTACGCATTCTACCCGGCGAACGAACAGAAATTTTCCCTGTTGATTGGACTGCTTCGAACCAAGAATCCGAAACGCAGCATCATTTTCGTCAACACCAAGAAAACGGGAGAATCGGTCAGCGCGTACCTGAGCGCGAACGGCTTCGAGCCGGGCGTACTGTCAGGAGATGTCCCGCAGAAAAAACGCCAGTGGCTACTGGAACAGTTCCAGGGGGCATCCCTGCATATTCTGATCGCAACCGATGTTGCCGCTAGAGGCCTTCATATCCCCGACGTAACCCATGTTTTCAATTTCGATCTTCCACAGGACGTTGAGGACTATGTACACCGTATCGGCAGAACCGCCCGCCTCGGGAATCAGGGGGAAGCGATCAGCCTCGCCTGCGAAAAATACGTTTATTCGCTGCCTGAAATAGAAAAATTCGTTGGCCAGAAAATTGAGATTATGCCGATGACGGAAAATCTGTTGCCGGAAATCGAACCCCCGGCCACCCGGGGCAAACGGTGGCACGGATCCTCAAAAGGGACAACGAGTGCCAAGGGTCGCGAAAGAGTCCGTCGCGTTCGCCAGAAAAGTGCCTCTGCCAAGGGGGCCTGAAACCGAACCGACCCCAGTCCCGGGCCCCTAGCCAAATGCCGGAATTGTCCCGTGACCTCCGGTTCGACCAATTCCACATGGGAGCGCCGATGCCCGAAAAGCCCATCATTTTAAAACGCACGACCCTTGCGAAAACGCGGCTTTTTTCGATCGAGTCCATGGACCTGCGTTTCAGCAATGGAAAACGCTGTGAATTCGAACGGTTGACTCGCAGCGCCAAGGGCGGGGGGGCCGTTCTCATCATACCAATGATCTCAGCCGACACGGTCATCCTGATCCGCGAATACGCTGCCGGTGTCGATCGCTACGAGATCGGGCTGCCAAAAGGAAAAACCGATCCCGGCGAAGACATGTTCGACGCGGCTAACCGGGAATTGAAAGAGGAAGTCGGTTTCGGAGCTCGAAAGTTAACTTTCCTATCTTCCCTGACTATTGCCCCAGGTTACCTAGAGCACGCCACCGAAATCATTCTGGCGCAGGACCTCTACGAAGAAAAGCTGCCCGGCGACGAGCCCGAGGAACTCGAACAAATCACCTTGAAGCTAACCAACATCAGCGATCTTGTCGCCACCGGAGAATGCACCGAGGCACGCAGTATTGCGGCCCTCTACATGACCCGGGAATATCTCGCTGGCTGCCAGTTCTGAAGCGAGCCAGATCAATCCCTTGCTGTAAAAGCAGCCTCCAACCAAGGCGCCTGCTCTAATACAGCGGCTCAAGACCCGAAACTGACTTGCTCGCGCCCATTAACCTGGAGCCGCCCCGGCTAGGGAATCCCTTGAAGGCAACCAGAAGGCCAGACCCATTCCACGCCCCCCTATGCTCGCTGTAAAGCTGGCGACTCAGCTTCCGGATCTCCCCTCCCAACGCCTCATTGCACTGGCCAGCAAGAGCTGAAAGACTGACTGGCGGCGACGCCCCCCAGCGTATGTGCGCCCACATCAACAGCATATCCTTTGCCTGAACCGGATTGTTGTCCAGACAGGCCTTCCTAACATTTCTGACCAATTGACGTTCAGCGGCAGTTTCCCGGGGCTTCCGCTCGGCGTCATCCGGCTCCGGGCGGGAACGTTTCAGGAACAAGTAACCCAACGTAGCAACCCAGCCCAGAGCTAAGAAGCCGGAGACCCAGGCCCAGTATCCCCCGGCTTCGTGGTTTCTATTCCCCCGTCCAATCAAGCGTTGCTTGGGAACATCTTGAGCTGGCAGCTTGAATTCATTGGCTTGTCTACCTGCCTCCTCTGCCGCGAGAGCCAATCCCTCGATTTCCACCTCCGGCACTCGGGCCACCTCCAACCGGTCAGTTCGCGTGTTCCACCACGGCAGTTCGAAGCCCTGTAGCCGGTAGCGGCCCGCAATGGACGGTATCAATGCCGTTTTCTGTTCCCGGGTACTTACGATCCCCGATAGACCGGCCTGCTCACTAACCACCGACTGATCCGGGTACCGCTTGACCTGACTACTTCCGGCACCCTGAACCCCCGATTTGCCAAAATCCGGCAGCAGGCTCAGAGGTGCCCCACTGACCGTCATCTTCATGGTTCTGGTAAGCGGCTCTCCGATCGGAACGGAAAGCGGTTGATGCGACCACTGTTGTTCCAGGAAAACCTGTTCTGCCGGCAACCAGTAATCGCCAGTGAATTCGGGCGGCACCGGGCGAACATTCAGGGCCACCGCCTTCGACCGGATCCGGCGTGCTCGCGTCGCCCGGCGGTCAAAGAAACCCCGCCCCCCCGACGTCACCACATCCACCTTCATTTCGACCGGTGGAATCACCACCGAACCGCTTTTCTGTGGGAAAACAGCAAACTTTCGTTCCGTGACCGCGTAACGGTAGCCGTTCCTCATGACTGAGAAATTCCGATCATCGCCGAGCTTCACGATCACCGCATCCTCCATCACCGGTTCACTCAGGCTGGCCTGCACAATATCAACCTTGCGCAGGAATTGAATCGTATACAGGATTTGCGCCTGTACGTAGGGATTCCGGGGTTCGGCCTGAACTTCGACCACAATATCGTCGTCAGGCCCGGGACCATCGCCTGAAGCAGGAAGTACGTTGATGCGAAACGGTTCACTGCTGTCACTGCCAAAGGCGATTACCGGTAGCGTCAGCGCGCCTGCCTTCCGGGCCATCACCTCCAGCTTCCAGCTAACCGATCGAGTATAGCTGCCGTTGATGACCGAGATGTTGCTGCTTTGGCTCTGGTTCAGGATATCGAAGGCCTCCTCAAGCGGCAAAAAATCCGGTTCACCGTTGGGGGTTGCCAGTGATGAAAAGGTCAGCGTAAAGGATTCGTCAAGCCGAACCGGATTGCGATCGGTGCTTACGTTGATCGCTGTCGCGGCCGAGCCGGAATCGGCAACCAATAGGGCCAGCAGGAAGAACAGCGCCCGGCAGGCACCGGGCAAGTACCCCGTGAAATTAACCCTATTTTTCATGCTATATCACCGTAACTGAGCCACAAATGGAGGACTGTTCACCATCCTTCTCCAGCGGATGCTGGTTGCCGGCTCCTCTTTTTGTACTGGTAGCGGAACTTGCGCCGCAACAAGCCTGCCGGATCGTCCGGGATTCGGCGAAGCCATTGTTCATCGGCTTTCTGTAATTCCGATTCCGGCGTTTCCTCCATGTTTCCGGCCAGATCTTCGCCACCCGCTTCGGCCAGCCCATCGACCATTGAGTCCGGCTCGTCGGAAGGCTCCCGCGCTGCGTCACCAGTTTTTTTATCCCGTTCGGCTTGTCGCTGGGTTGAAGACTGATTCTGACTACCATCCTTCATTTCATCTAAGAATGAATCCGAAGCGGTATCCGGTTGCTGACCATCGGCTGAAGCGGAGTGCTGCTTCTGCTGCGATGCCGGGCTGGTGTCCGGACGCTGGGGGCCCTGCTGTTTCTGTTGCTGCAGCAGTCTTTTGACCAGTTTTCGGTTGTAGAGGGCGTCCTGGTCGTCCGGATCCAGCTCCAGGGCCCGATCATATTGCTCCAACGCCTCGCCAAATCGTCCGGAGCGAGCCAGTGCATTACCCTTGTTGTAGGCATTATCGCCGGAATCAACCTCATCCAGGGTTTCAACCGCCCGCTGGTAGCGCCCGGCCGCATACTCCGATGCGGCTTTCCACTCTGGATCTTCAAACAGGTCTGCGGCTTCCGAATAGCCCCCCTGCTGGTAGGCCTGGTAAGCCCGTTGATCGGGGTTCTGCCACAAATCGTCCCATTGCCAGGCATGAACCGGATTCGGCAAGGGAAGAAAAAGGACTAGCCATCCGAAAAGATAGCCCCGCCGGAACGCAAAAGCCGCGATTGGCAGGATCAGCCAAAAGAGCCACGGCCCCTCTTCCACCCACCGATCGGCCTGCATGGCATGCTGCTGTTCCTGGGGCAGTTCCCTGATAGCATCAATGGCTTCCAGAAAGGCTTCGATATCATGGTCTTGTAACGTCATGGTCCGGTAAAGCCCGCCCCCTGCCTGGGCAATGGATTCCAGCAAATCGGTATCCAGCCTCGGAACCACGACATTCCCGCTCGCATCCTTGACAAAGCCGCCGCCGCTCTCCGGAATCGGGGCCCCCTGTTCCGTACCGACCCCGAGCACAGATACCCGGTGGCCCTCGCTTTTCACCGTTCGGGCCATGTCGACTGCCCCGTCGGTACCCTCATCCGTAATCAGCAGGATATATCCGCCCGGATTGCCGGCCTGCTGAAGGAGGTCTGCAGCCCTGCGGACCGCTATCCCTGGCTGGCTGCCCTGGGCCGGCATGATCGAAGTCTCGAGGGCCGATAGCTGGCTGGAAATCGTTGCACTGTCATGCGTCAGCGGCGTAACCGTATAGGCCTCGTTACTGTAGACTACCAGCGCCGTCAAACCGTCTCGGCGTTTTGCCAGGATATCGGAAATCTTGTAACGCGCCCGTTCCAGACGACTTGGTTTCACATCCTGCGCATCCATTGAGCGGGAAAGGTCCACGGCAAGCACCAGCGCCGCTTCGTTCCGATACACTGGGACCGGCAACTGCTTCCAGGCCGGACCGGCGAGGGCAATGACAGCAAGCCCGCAGGCGACCAGGAACAGTACTCGGGGAAGCCTGGAGTCTCCATCCGCCCGTTGCTCAACGATGTAGGGTAACAGGCGATCGTCACAGACCCCGCTCCAGTTTCCCTTTCCAAGGTTGCGGCGGAGCCAGAAAAGGTAGACCAACAGCAGAGCCGGAAAGGCCCACAACCATTCCGGACGAAGAAAATGAAATTCGCTGAAATTCACAATCCCGACACTCGTCATCCTTGTCCGGGCTGGGAAGCGCCCCGGCTGACCAGGGTAAGAACCGTATTTCCCACCTCCAGCCGGGCCAACGCAAAAAGGATAGTCAGCCCCAGGGCCAATCCCAATGGCCAGTGAAAAAGGTCTTTCCTGGGCCGGTAGAATTGTTGGCCCTTCTCGACAGGCTCAAGCTGGTCCAGCAGCAAATAGATGTTTTCCAGTTCAGCGATATCCCGGGCCCGGAAGTAACGCCCGCCAGTACGGTCAGCAATCTCTCTGAGAGTGTCTTCGTCCAACTCTGCAGATGGATTAACCCGCCTTGCCCCGAAAAAATCGCGGATCACCATCTCGTCTGCCCCAACCCCGATGGTATAAATCTTGAGGCCTTGCTTTCGCGCCAGTTCCGCTGCCTTTATCGGCGGAACCTGGCCTGCCGTGTTGGCCCCATCGGTGAGTAGAACCAGGACCCGCTGGTCCGTGGGATTAGCCGCAAGGCGCTTGACCGCCAGCCCGATCGCATCGCCAATCGCCGTTTGTTCCCCGGCAAGACCGATTGCCGCTTCCTTCAGAAAGGTCAGCACTGTTTTTCGATCGAAGGTAAGCGGAGCCTGCAAGTATGCCTGGCCGCCAAACAAGATCAGGCCGATTCGATCGCCAAAGCGCCGCTCGATAAACTGGCCTGCGACGGCCTTTGCAGCTGTCAGGCGGTCAACCGGGTTTTCGTCAATGAGGAAATCCTTTTCCTTCATGCTGCCGGAAAGATCAACAGCCATCAGTAGATCACGACCGCTCACCCCCTGCTGAATTGGTTCGCCGATCCACCGGGGACGAGCACTGGCCGTAACCAGTAGGATCCAGACCAACAATAGGAAACCAAGGCGCCAAGGCCTGAAACCATGTCCCCCAGAGCCAACATCGTGGTTTTTCAATTCGTTGAAAAAAGGCACCCGCAAGGCCGCGCGCTGCTCGATCATTGCTGGACGCAGAAAGAATCGGTAGAGCCACGGCAGTGGCAGAACCAGGAACGAAGCGGGTGATGAAAATTCAAACATTAGAGAAAAATCGAGATGAAGAGGGCTTTGTCGACCAACAATCGATGAGGGATTCCTGAGTTAGTCTCGTGCGCCTCGTCTCGGCAAGGCACCGATCCAGCGCTCAAAAAGTGTAAACAGCCGGCCCGGTTTCACGTCAGTATGTTGCCGGTAAGGCGCGTCGAGCAATGCAAGCCCGGGCCCCGTGGAAAAAGATGAATCCCCCAAGGGCTGGTCGAGAAAACGCAGCCATTCCTTTCCGGTCAGAGCCGCAACCCCGGCACGCGGATAGTAACTCAGGCAGACCCGACGGATCAGTGCTGACAACAGACCGATTCGTTCGGAGCCAGAGAGGCCCGGGGCTTCCCTCAACTCGACAAGCTCTCTCATCGCCTGCTTCTTGATCCGCAGACCGGTGAAGCGTTTTCGGTACCAGATCACCATTAATGCGCCGGCAATTGACAGCAGCAAAACAATCCACCAACCCGGACCGGGGGGCCACCACCCAATCGGCGAAGGAAGATGAAAATCACGCAACGGTAAACTAGTAGAGTCCATTTTGTTGGCCGGGCCGGTCAAAGAGCCTTGCTGCCCGCCAGGCAGGCCAAGACGTCCAGGGGCTCCTCGTGGGTACAGCATTCCAGTATTTTGATTCGCTGTTTCGTCCCCAACCGTTTCAATCGGGTTCGCCTTTCCTCGAATTTTTCACGGTATTGGCGATGGTAACGGCTATCGGACAAGTCCACGGTCATTCTTTCTGCGCCATTACTAAACCTGTAAAAGCCGCCCCTCGGCAGACTGTATTCCAGCTGGTCGTAAATCAGGATCGGGACCACATCACAATGCCGGGCCAGGCGGACCAGCAGCAATTCAGTTTCCGCTGTGAGGCCCCTGAAGTCGCTCAGAATGAAAATCAGGTTCCCCGGATGACCGTGGCGTGACAGTCGTTCAAGCGCCCGACCGAATGTCTCTTCAACACTTCCAGTAGCGTCACCACCCCTTGCCGGCACCCCTTCGCCAGAGCCCTGTTCCAGCCTCAACCGTGAAGACAGGTCGGCCAGGTGTTTCAGTAAATGAAGGAGGCCCTGTTTTCCACGCCGCGGCTTGAATTCCAGTGTCTCATGGTCCGTAAAGACCTGGCCACCGACCCGGTCAGCGTGGTGGTTACCGCTCCAGGCAATCAGCGCTGCCAGCTTCGCCGCCATGACCGATTTGAAGACTCCGCGGGTCGCAAAGAACATGGTCGATCGGTAATCGACCGACAGGAAGATGGGACGTTCCCTTTCCTCCCTGTAGAGCTTGGTATGAACTTTCCCGGTTCTGGCCGTAACCCTCCAGTCAAGGCTGCGAACATCATCGCCCGGCATGTACAAGCGGACTTCGTCGAATTCCATCCCCCGGCCGCGAACCCGCGACAAGTAATTGCCGCTCATGATCGAACGTACCTTGAACTTTTTCAGTGACAGTCGGTCGGCTACATGGTTCAGGCCAACCAACTCCCGCAGGGTTGTCTCGACAGCACTGGTGTCGACCCCCATCATGGCAGGCGCTACCCCAGACCGGTTTCCCGAAGCAGCAAAATTGGTCGCTTTCACGGCACCGCGATACGCGACATCATTTCATCCAGAAAGGCGTCCGCGCTCATGCCCTCTGCCTCGGCCTCGTAGGATAGAACGATCCGATGACCGAGAACGTCCTTGACCATTTCCTGGATATCCTCCGGTGAAACGTAATCCCTGCCGTCAAGCCAGGCCCTGGCCCGCGAAACCCGGTCCAGCGCAATCGTGGCCCTGGGGCTAGCTCCGTACTGAAGCCAGCGGGACAGGTCGTCGCCGTACTTGCCAGGGTTTCTTGTCGCCAGCACGATCTCCAACAAATACCTTTCAAGGCTTTCGGTCATATACAAATCGAGGACTTCGTTTCTCGCCGAACGAATAAGCAACTGGCTCAGTGGTTCGCCTAATCGACTCTGCTCCTGCCGACCGTCACGGGCTTCCGTACGCGACAAGCGCAATATCTCGCGTTCGTTTTCGGCCGCGGGATAATCAATCCGTACATACAACAGGAAACGGTCAAGCTGTGCTTCCGGGAGCGGGTAGGTGCCCTCCTGCTCGATTGGGTTCTGGGTTGCCATCACCATGTACAGGTCCGGCAGGGGGTATGTCGAACTACCGATGGTGATCTGTCTCTCTCCCATGGCTTCCAGCAACGCCGACTGTACCTTGGCTGGAGCACGATTGATCTCGTCCGCGAGCACCAGGTTATGAAATAGCGGCCCCCGCTGGAAGACGAACGAACCATCCTGCGGTCGATAGATTTCAGTTCCGGTAAGGTCAGCCGGCAACAGGTCAGGCGTGAACTGGACCCGGTGAAAATCAGCTTCCACCCCCCCGCTCAGCACGTTGATGGCCCGAGTCTTGGCCAAGCCAGGAGCACCCTCTACCAGGATGTGCCCATCGGACAGAAGAGCGATCAGCATCCGGTCAACGAGAAGCTCCTGGCCGATGATGCTTTCCTGGATATAAGCCTTGAGTTTAAGAAACCCGTCGATCGGGCGAAGCTCCCTCACGGTTTCCGGTATCATTGTGGTCGTCATGGTCCTTTGATCAATAGGAAATCGGCGGAATTCTACCACCGATCGACAAAATTCGTAGAACTCCGACAAATCGAACCCTATATAAGTTCCGAGAGAACAGTCGGTATACGGATGCCGGCGGTAATCTGCCAAGACGGCCTTTCACTCGCTTCCCAGAAACAGCTCGAAACCGATCTACATCCTTTCCCTGAATAAAGCCACCCCTGACGGGTTCGCCTTTCAGGCACAATCGGTCAATTCCCAGGCGAATGACGGGGCCCGGAAATAGAGAAGCGGCGCTAGGACCCCAACAACGGCTTAATCTAACCTTAGTGAGAACGACTAGGAATAATAGGGCCCGCCAACGCCAAACCTTGCATCAATCGGCGATGGATATAATCCCGCGGTTGGTCAGCCCTTGCAGCATTTCGACCCCGCCTCGCAGAATCTGGTCCAAGTCCTTCTGACCGATCTCTCGGCAAAGGATCAACAGACAATCTTCCCCGGATATTTCTGGATTTTCTTCCACAACCTGCAGAAAACGATAGATCATCGCATTGATCTGCATGAACTTA
>JANXGZ010000159.1 GCA_024958995.1 Methylococcales bacterium
GTGAGCAAACCAAAAGTAATCGTGACCCGGCGCTGGCCGGAAGTGGTGGAGAATCGATTGAAAGAACTCTACGACGTGCAGTTGAACGAAGAGGATCAGCCGATGTCGGCCGAGGAACTCAAGCAAGCCCTGCGTTCCGCCGATGCCGTACTGCCGACCGTGACCGATCCCATCACCGCCGATGTCCTCAGTGCCGAACCCCTGCGCTGTAAGATCCTCGGAAACTTCGGCGTCGGATTCAACCACATCGACATCGACGCCGCCAAGGCCCGGGGCCTGGTCGTCACCAACACCCCGGATGTCCTCACTGACTGTACCGCTGACATCGCCATGCTGCTGATGCTGTCCGTCGCACGCCGCGGTATGGAAGGCGACCGACACGTCCGCCAGGGTGAATGGACCGGCTGGAGACCCACCCATATGATGGGCACCAAGATCACCGGTAAAACCCTCGGTCTGATCGGCATGGGCCGCATCGCCCAGGCCATGGCCCGCAAGGCCCACCACGGCTTCGGCATGAAAATCATCTTCACCGACCCCTATCCACCCGCACAGTCCGTCATCGATGGCCTTCAGGCCGAGATGGTCGACAGCGTCGAAGATGTCCTGCGGCAGGCCGACTTTGTCTCCCTCCATTGCCCGGGTGGAAAAGAAACCTATCACCTGCTGAACAGTGAACGACTGGCGTTGATGAAACCCTCCGCCTACCTAATCAATTCGGCCCGCGGTGACGTGGTGGACAACCAAGCCCTGATCGAAGCCCTGAAGAACCGTTCCATTGCCGGCGCCGGCCTGGATGTCTTCGAAGGCGAACCCAAGCTCGACCCTGGCTTCCTTGAACTGGACAACGCGGTCCTGCTCCCTCATCTCGGCAGCGCGACCCTCGAGACCCGGGTCGCCATGGGCAACCGCGTACTGGAAAACCTCGAAGCCTTCTTCAACGGTACCCCCATGGGCGATCAGATCGCCTGATTCAAAACCACCACATCGTCCATGTTGAAACAATTGAAAAACATTTCCTTTTCCCTGCTCCAATACGTACTTCCGCAGCATGCTCTGTCCAGATTGATGCATCACATGACACGCTGTGAAATCAGTTGGTGGAAAAACGTCCAGATCAGGGGAGTCATCTCACATTACGGAGTAAACATCGACGAAGCAAAACACCCGGACTGCTCCGCCTACCGAAGTTTCAATCATTTTTTTACGCGGGAACTCAAGGAATCCGCCAGACCCATTGAACGCAATATGAACCTGGTTCTGAGCCCCGCGGACGGCGCCGTTTCGCAAGCCGGGACAATCGATGGCACGAACATGATCCAGGCCAAGAATCACAGCTACAGCCTGAGCGAACTTCTGGGCGGGGATGAGAGCCTCGCCGCTTCCTTTGTCGATGGAAACTTCACCACCATTTACCTATCACCCCGTGACTATCATCGCCTGCACATGCCGGTACAAGGCAAGCTAATCGAAATGAAACACATTCCGGGCCGCCTTTTCAGCGTCAACACTGCAACAACAGAGGTAGTTTCCAAACTTTTCGCACGAAACGAACGGGTCGTCGCTGTTTTCGAAACCGCCCTGGGCAAGATGGTCCTGGTTCTGGTTGGAGCCATCTTCGTCTCGAGTATTGAAACGGTCTGGCACGGAGTAGTCACCCCGCCCACGTCACCGTCCATCCGCAATTGGTCTTACGGCGACAACTCGATAAGGCTAGATCAGGGGGACGAAATGGGCCGCTTCAACATGGGATCCACAATCATCGCGTTGTTCGAACCTGGCAGGATTGGCTGGTCCGATCAGATGTCAGCAGAAACCGCGATAACAATGGGATCGGCAATCGGAGAAAAGCTAGCCTGAAAAATACGGTGTGACTAGCCGCAACTACGGCAATTGAAGAACCGGCTCTGCAAGCCATCGAGATTCTAGGTTCCGTACAGTCAGGTACTTCGGACCCCAATATTTCGAAGCACCGGGACCACTCTGAAATCACTTCGCTTGAAACGGAGTTGGATCCGCCCATTTTATCTGATAGGGTTTGTACGAACGCGAGGTTGACCGTAACCTCACGGCAGTCGTTCGCGCTCCTGATTCTAGCCAGCAAGATGAACACAGACCTTGAAGAGATTGTGAATTTCTCTGTTCTACGCGTCAACGAGAAACGCATCGATGCACACAATTCCCCTGCATTAAAGGATCAAATCCTCGAGCTAATCGAAAGCGGGAACAAGCGCATTGTTGTCGATATGAGCGCGGTCCGATTCGTGGACAGCTCCGGACTCGGGGTGCTTCTTTCCGGCTACCGGAATGCCGCAAGCTGCCAGGGAGAGCTAGTACTTTCCGGCCTTCAGCCACAGGTAAAGTCCATGTTTGAACTGACTCGACTGCACCGGGTCTTCAAGATCTACCCATCGATTGACGAGGTCACCGGGCAGCATTGATGCCTGCAAACCATGAACGGCCCAAATCGCCAATCGGAAGTCAGCATTGATGTAGTCATCCCCAACCAAACGCGCTACCTGGACCTGGTCGGTGAAATCGGGGAACGAGTCTGCAGTGAAATCAAAGACTACAGTGGCGACCGGGTAGCACTCGGCTACAATCTCAACCTGGCCATCACGGAGGCAATTAGCAACGCGATCAAATATGCCTCCGGACCCGGTTCTGACAAGATAATCAAGGTATCCATCCGGGTTTTTGAGCATGAATTATCCGTCACCGTGCGCGACAAGGGGCAGGGCTTTGATCTAGAATCGCTTCCGCTGCCTGATCTCGACAACCCGACAGGTGCCGGACTGGGCCTGTTTTTGATCCGAAACATCATGGATCAGGTGGACTACCGTCGAGCACCTTCCGGCAATGTCCTTGAAATGCGGAAGGGACTCCGTTGACCGCCACGGAGAAAGCAACAGCGAACTCGTACCAATCCCGCCCAGTCACCCCGCTAAGCCAGCAGAAATCATTTGATTTTCCGTTCTAGAACCTTGAGAACCACTATGGTCAGGTCATCATCGAAGGTTTTCTTCTGGCGAAAAGTTTTCAATTCATCAACACAGACACTGATCAGTTCTTCGCCCGAGAGGTGCGCATTTTCCGTAACAATCCGGATTAAACGCTCCATACCGAAAAATTCTCCTTCCGGCGTCTGCGCCTCTGTAACACCGTCAGTGTAAAGAAAAACTAAGTCTCCTGGCTCAAGCGTCTCCTCTTTCTGTTCGAAACAAACCACATCCTTCACACCGAGCACCAGCCCTTCTGCGTCGACAGGCTGACAACTCCGGTTACCGCTCCGCACCAGCAATGGCGAGTTGTGGCCCGCGTTCGCGTAACTCATTCTGCCCGTTTCGCTACAGTACTGAATGTAAAACATCGAGATAAAATGATCCGACTGGTTGAGGTCGTCGTAAAGAAAACTGTTCAGGAGGAAAAGCGTTTCGCCGGGCTCGGTCACCATATGGGTCTGGGTACGCAATGCACTGCGCGTTTCGACCATGAACAGCGCTGGCCCGACTGCGTGCCCCGAGACATCGGCAATCACGACATCCACGGTGTCACTGTCACGGCAAAAATAGTCGAAATAATCTCCTCCGACCTGGTCGGCCGGTACCCAGTATCCATTCACTTGCACACCCGGAATGATCAGAGGTCCCGCTGGGAGCAGGGATTCCTGGATCCGTCGCGCAATCTTCATTTCGTGCTGGGCGACCGCTAGCTTGATATGCGCACTGCGGACTTCTTCCTCTACCCTCCGCTTCTCAGTTACATCCCGATCCACGCCGCGCCATTTAATCAGTTTGCCATTTGCATCTAGAATCGGGATTCCGCTCGATTCAGTGCTGATCAGGTGCCCGTCGCGGTGCAAATACTGATTTGGCAGACCGAAAAATCGTGTCGCCTTTGAGTTCCCTGGCTGCTCCCCCACCCATTCACCTGCCGATGATTCGGTCAGAAAGTCGGAATGGAATTTCCCAGTCACCTCTTCTGCTGCGTAGCCCAGAATACGGCTAACCCCTGGACTGTTATAGAGGTACCGGCCCGACGCATCCTGCTCCCACAACCACTCGCTGCTCAACTCGGTCATCTGGCGAAAACGCTCCTCGCTTTGCTGAAGAGCCTGTTCCACCCGGCTGTCTGCACCAACATCGCGGGCCACACACACGATTCCCTGTTGATTCCCTCCTACTCCGTGAATCGCCGCAAACACAAGCGCCACCCCGATGCGAGTTCCCTGTCGATTTCTGAGTTCGGTATTTATTCGACCAGCGGTTCCTCCATCTAGGAGATGCTTCCGAACCGACATGTGGAATTTTCGGTAGTGCTGTTCGTCAAAAAAGATCGACTGGACCGGCTTCCCGGCCATTTCTTCGGTCGAATAGTCGAGAACCTCCCGGCAACTCGCGTTTATACCGACGATCATCGGGGCAAACTCTTCCCTGGTTTGAAAACCCTTTACCGAAATCTGAAAGATCAGGTCGAAATCAGCCATTCCCGTTTGGTCTCTCGAAGTTCCTGTGAATTAATAAGGCGACAGGCAACAACACCGATCCCGAAAGCACGGCAAATGAAGCGGGCCAGTGTAAATCCACGGACCATTTGACAAGCCCGATCGGCAAAAGACTACAATGAACCTCAACGGGTGTTCATGGGTCTCATACGGCGAGCTTACAAGAGTAACTTTACCATGCTAAATCTACTCCAGTATTTCCGTGAATCCTCTGCTTACTCTGGTGCAAATGCCAGCTTTATCGAAGACCTCTACGAGCGCTACCTCGAGGACCCTGACTCGATTCCGACAAACTGGAGCAAACGGTTTCTGGACCTTGCCGTGCAGGGCGATGACCGGATTGACATCCCGCATTCGCCCATTCGCAAGCAGTTCGTAAACCGCTCCGCATCATCGCCAACCGCCCGTATCCGCACTTCCCAACCAGATTCAGAAGTTCCGCTACAGAAACAATCATCGGTCGCCCGCCTGATTCACCAGTACCGGGTCAGCGGCCACCTGCAAGCAAACTGGGATCCCCTGGGCCTAAACCCTCGCCCCCCCGCTCCCGATCTCGACCCCGCTTATTATGGTCTGGGCGAACACGACATGAAGACCGTATTCGATACCGGGACCCTGTACGACGCTGAAAACCTGCCCTTGCATGAAATACTTTCAATACTGGACCAGACCTACTGCGGGAACATTGGTTCAGAATACTCGCATATCGTGGATATCGGTATCAGTTCATGGATTGCATCCCGCCTGGAAAGCAGTCGCGCGAGGAAGGATTTTTCCAACGAAACAAAGAAACGCATACTTCAACGCCTGACGGCAGCGGAAAGCATCGAGCGCTACCTACATCAAAAATACGTTGGCCAGAAACGGTTTTCACTGGAAGGTGGAGAATGCCTGATTCCCCTACTGGATGAGCTGATCCAGAGAGCCGGAGCCTACGGAGTCCGGGAGACCGTAATCGGCATGGCTCACCGCGGGCGTTTGAATGTTCTGGTTAATGTGTTGGGGAAAACCCCCAGAACCCTATTCGACGAATTCGAGGGAAAATCGGCACTACAGTCGACAAGGGCTGGCGATGTCAAATACCACATGGGATTTTCCTCTGACGTGGACACACCGGGCGCTACCGTACACCTAGCACTGTCCTTTAATCCGTCACACCTGGAGATCATCAATCCGGTGGTCGAGGGTTCGGTCAGGGCAAGGCAGGACCGCAGGGCAACCGACGGATCACAGGAAGTCCTGCCCATCCTGATCCACGGTGATGCCGCGTTTGCCGGCCAAGGTGTCGTGATGGAAACCCTAAATCTTGCGGAAACCCCTGCCTATTCGACCGGGGGCACGATACACATCGTGATCAATAACCAGATTGGATTTACCACCAGCAACCCGTTTGACGCCCGCTCAACGCTTTATTGCACGGATGTCGCCAACATGGTCCAGGCACCAGTATTCCATGTGAATGGCGACGACCCGGAAGCCGTCCTTTTCGTGACACAACTCGCTGTTGATTACCGCACCGAGTTCCGCAAAGACGTAGTCATCGACCTAGTGTGTTACCGACGGCATGGGCACAACGAAGCGGATGAGCCCTCGGTTACTCAGCCGCTGATGTATGAAAAGATCCGCAACCATCCGACCACGACAAAGATCTATACCGATCAACTCATTCAGCAAGGGATTCTCGATGCGGCCGAGGCTCAACAGATGAAAGAAGACTATATTCTCCATCTCGACCAGCAGGAAAAGGCAAGGAATCCGGATATTCAGAAGTTCGTCAACGCCTACACGGTCAAATGGGAACAGTTCCAGAATGTCGACTGGACAGTGCCGTGCGACACCACTGTTCAGGTTGATCAGATTCGCGCCCTGACCAAAAAACTGACAGAGTGTCCTCCTAGGTTCAAGGCCCATCGGCAGGTTATGAAGGTCCTAGATAAACGCAAACAAATGGCCCAGGGAACCCGGTCGATCGACTGGGGTTATGCGGAAACACTGGCGTATGCATCACTACTTACCGATGGACGATCGGTCCGCCTTACAGGACAGGATGTAGGCCGAGGCACTTTCTTCCATCGGCACGCCATTCTGCATGACCAGTCCAATGGACAAACCTACATCCCGCTAAACCATGTATCCGAAAGCCAGGCAACCTTCCATGTCTACAACTCCATGCTCTCGGAAGAAGGCGTGCTCGGCTTCGAATATGGATACAGCACTGCAGAACCGGATTCACTGGTCATCTGGGAAGCTCAGTTTGGCGATTTCACCAACGGCGCACAAGTGGTCATTGACCAGTTCATCAGCGCGGGTGAAAGCAAATGGGGTCGATTTTCAGGTTTGACCATGCTCCTGCCCCATGGATATGAAGGACAAGGGGCCGAACATTCATCAGCACGACTGGAACGCTTCCTTCAACTGTGCGCCGAACATAACCTACAGGTGTGCAACCCCACCACTCCGGCCCAGATATTTCATCTGTTGCGACGACAGGTCCTACGCCCTTACCGAAAACCCCTGATCGTCATGAGTCCAAAGAGCCTGTTGCGCCACAGGGAAGCTGTTTCCAGTTTGGACGATATCTCCAACGGGCAGTTTCAACCGGTAGTCGGCGAAATCGATGAGATTGACCCAAATCAGGTCAGGCGTATCGTCCTATGCAGTGGTAAAGTCTATTTTGATCTGCTGCAAGCGCGAAGGGCCGCCAGACTGAACCATGTTGCCATCCTTCGACTGGAACAACTCTACCCCTTTCCGATGGAATATCTGAAAACAGAGATGGCTCCCTTCTCGACCATGCAGGAACTCTTCTGGTGCCAGGAAGAACCGCAGAACCAGGGTGCGTGGTACCAGATCAAGCATCGCTTCATGGATTTGCTGGGCGATAAAATCCGTCTGAAATATGCCGGTCGCCCGATGTCTGCTTCGCCCGCCGAGGGCAATTTCTGGAAGCATGCAGAAAACCAGAGAAAGGTTGTCGATACAGCCCTGGGGCTAACGCGTTAATCGTCCTGCCCACTGAAACAAGATCACCGGGAAAGATTCGGATAGCAAGAACCACTAGCCATCTGGTCAAGAGTGTTCAGGACTTCAACGGTCATAGGCAACCCGATTGCCTTGCACTCCAAGGCAGGAAGTACGCGTTATACTCTTCGCACAATATACAGTGGATGCCTGGGTTTCATTAACAATTAAAGTCAGCTCTTGACCTACTGATGGATCAGGGTTAACAGCGCTGATATAATGGCGCCGTTTACCTTGCAGATATTGACTCCCGGTCTGATCAATCCAGGAATCGCTCAACAGCAATCATCACCGCTTCGCAGTTACAGCTCGGCTAGAAACGACTCGCCCAAACCAAATATCGAAAATTCAATGTTAGACAATCGTTTGCATCATAACAGCAGTACCCCAGTAAAGGTCGGAGACGTAAAAATCGGAGGCGGATCGCCTATCGTGGTCCAGTCGATGACCAACACTGATACGGCGGATGTCGCAAGAACTGTCCAACAGGTGAAGGAGCTGGCACGGGCCGGCTCTGAACTGGTACGGATTACCGTGAACTCCGAAGACGCGGCTGCAGCCGTGGCACGAATCAGGGATGAACTGGACAAGCAAGGGATCAGCGTACCACTGGTCGGAGACTTTCATTTCAACGGCCACAAGCTACTGGCGAAATATCCCGATTGCGCCAGTGCGCTGGGCAAGTACCGAATCAACCCGGGAAATGTCGGCAGGGGCAAAAAACGAGATACTCAGTTTGCCCAGATGATCGAATTCGCCTGCCAGTACCAGAAACCCGTGCGTATCGGAGTCAACTGGGGCAGCCTCGACCAAGCCGTCCTGGCAAGGCTCCTGGATCAAAACGCCGGGATGAGTTCTCCGAGAGAACTTGCGGAAGTGATGCGCGACGCCGTGATCACATCAGCCCTTGAAAGCGCCGAACAGGCCGTCACCCTCGGTCTGGCCAAGAACCAGATCATTCTTTCCTGCAAAATGAGTGGGGTACAGGAACTGATTTCTGTCTACCAGACACTGGCATCCCGCTGCGACTATTCACTACATCTTGGCCTGACCGAAGCCGGCATGGGATCCAAGGGAATCGTTGCATCGACCGCATCACTGGCCATCCTGCTACAACAGGGCATTGGCGACACCATCCGTATCTCACTGACGCCAGAGCCGGGTGGCGACCGTACACAGGAGGTCATTGTTGCACAGGAGATCCTACAGACGATGGGCTTCCGTTCGTTTACACCGATGGTCATTGCCTGTCCCGGCTGTGGCCGTACAACCAGTGATTATTTCCAGAAGCTGGCGCAGGACATTCAAAGCTACCTCCGTCACAAGATGCCTGAATGGCGAAACCGTTACCGGGGTGTAGAAGAGATGAACGTTGCCGTGATGGGGTGCGTGGTCAACGGGCCAGGTGAAAGCAAGAACGCCAATATCGGCATCAGCCTCCCGGGTACCGGCGAAATTCCGGTTGCCCCAGTTTACGAGGACGGCAAAAAAACAGTGACGCTTAAGGGAGACCACATCGCGGATGAATTCCAGGCGATCGTCGAACGATACATCGAATCCCATTACGCGGAAACCGAAGCTTCGTAGCTTACGAAGACTGGGGCTCGGGTTCACGAACAACACGGCTTGGTATCAATGCCTTCGACAGACCGAAGTCCGGTTACCGACCCCGGCCCCTAGAGAAGTTCCAGTTTTTTCAGTTCCTGCTCGTCGAAGCCGGCCTGCCTGCGCAAGGCGTGATTGATCGGGCGACGTATCTTCCCTTTCAGGAAGCGTTGTACAAATTCGATGTAGCTGGTTACCGGGTCCAGACCGCGCTCGTAGCAGACTTTCTTGAACCACCTTGAACCCAATGCCACATGACCCACCTCGTCGGCCAGGATCCGCTGCAAAATGGCTACGCTTCTCTCGTCCCCAACCTTCGACAACTTCTCGATCATCCCGGGAGTAACATCCAGTCCTCGGGCTTCCATGGTTCTTGGAACCAGTGCCAGACGCGCAAGAAGATCATCGCAGGTATCCGTTGCAATATCCCAGAGCCCACGGTGGGCAGGAAGGTCCCCGTATTGTGCCCCCAGCTGTCCAAGACGCCGGCACAACCACGAGAAATGCATTGATTCCTCTACCGCCACCTCAAGCCAACCCTTGTAGAAACCGGCAGGCAAACCCCGGAACCGATAGACAATGTCCCAGGCAAGATGGATAGCGTAGAATTCAATGTGCGCAAGGGCATGTAGCAGAGCAACCCGACCATTTTCGGACCCAACACTGCGGCGTGGCAACTGCCTGGGATCGACAAGTTCCGGAAACACCGGAAAAACCGTTGCAGTAATTGGCAACGGTTCCCCACCACCGCTGAAATCGATCTGCCCCCTCGCAAGAAGTTCAGAGGCATGTTGCGTTGACTCGAGTTTCCGATCGACTGAAGCGGTATGCAAGCATCCGGACGCCAATTCAAAAACCGAATTCACTACGGAGTTTTTATGCTGATCAAGACAAGGGATCTGACCATCCTGGTTGTTTACTGCGGGCTCATTTTTCAGGCTTCGGCTCAACCAACGCTCCCTATCGACATGAATCTCTTTCTCCATCAGGACAAACTGGTCCATATGATGGCATACGGAGTGATGGGTGGCCTATGCTGGCGCGCGTTGCGCCATTTCATCCACCAGCAACCGCTGCTGACATGGTGTTGCATCGGCTTCTGCGGCCTTTACGGGCTCAGTGACGAAATACACCAGTCCTACATACCCGGGCGATGCGCTGATGCAATGGACCTTGTTGCGGATATCATCGGGGCAGTAATCTCGACAGCCCTGCACAGCAAGTATCGAACGAACAGTGTCTGCTGACCTGGTCGGCCTAACAGACACCCCGAACAAAGAAACCGATGATACCCCCACCCTGTTTTCGGTTCGCGAACCGAAAACAGGGTGGGACGTCTACATGACCTGGAGAACTAGACGGCTTCTTTCAGGGCAAGATTATCGGCGATTTTGCGGTAGGAATCGATCTGATCGAAATTGAGGTAACGATAGGTATCCGCGGCCATCGTGTCGATTTCACTGGCATACTCCAGGTATTCGGCAACCGTGGGAATCCTACCCAGAATCGAACAGACAACCGCCAACTCTGCCGAAGACAGGAAAACATCGGCTCCCGTACCGAGACGGTTCGGGAAGTTACGCGTTGAAGTCGAAACCACCGTTGAATTTTCTTCGACCCTCGCCTGGTTACCCATGCACAGCGAACAACCCGGCATTTCTGTCCGTGCACCGGCCTTTCCATAAATGCTGTAGTAGCCTTCTTCCATCAACTGGGCCTCGTCCATTTTGGTCGGGGGGCAGATCCAGAGACGGGGGGGAAGAACCTTATCCGATTTTTCAAGTAACTTGCCCGCCGCACGGAAATGTCCGATGTTGGTCATACAGGAACCGATGAACACTTCATCGAT
>JANXGZ010000336.1 GCA_024958995.1 Methylococcales bacterium
CCCTCAATCGAATCAAGGTGCGCAATTTCGTAGCCGTGCGTGTTGTCCGTCGGGAAAGCCAGGCAAGCGGCCCGCGGAACATGGCCCGCTTTCATGGCGATGGATGCATCGCTGCCAAAGCCACTCAGCACGGCCCGCTGCAAGCTGATGTTCACCCGTTGCCCGGCTTCCGCAATTGAACGATTCAGGGATTCGTCGTACAGGCCGTATCCGTCCTGCGACAACAGAACCGGGTTGCGGTCCACATCAATAGGATATTCTCCGGACTTGGGACAGATTTCCAGGGCAATCAGCGCGTCTGGCCTTGCACGTCCAGCATAATACATGGCACCGATTGCCCCCACTTCTTCTTGCGAGGACGCCACCAGATCAAGGTTGATCGCCGGAGCGTCGACGCGTTCGGCGAGGGCCAGCAAGATCGCCAGTGAAGCCTTATTATCCAGCGTATAGCTGGCAATATAGTCACCTAGCTGAAAGGGTTTCTTCCGGTGTTTCCCCACCACCATTCGAGTGCCCGGCCGAACACCGGCTGCTTCCAGAAAGGCACGGTCGCGCTTGGTGTCGACCCATACATCAGTCCACAACAAGGGTTTCTCTTCCTGGTGGACCTTCTGCGGCGATTCGTGGGACACATGACGGGACCCAAAGCTAAGTACTCCGGAAACAACCTGCTTGTCACCGAGCAGGTCGACGACACCTTCCCCGTAGACCCAGGGAAAGGCACCTCCGAGCTTTCGAACACTGAGCGTCCCATCCGTGTTGATGGATTTAACGATCCCCCCAATCTCATCCTTGTGGGCCGTGATTGCAAGGGTCTTCGATGGATTCCTACCGGGTAGCCGAGCTAGCAGGTTGCCGGCCGCGTCCTGGTGAAATTCAAGCCGTAGGGCACGAAAAGCAGATTCCAGGTACTGGTCAACCTCGATTTCATTTCCGCTGGGTGAATGACACAGAACCAGGTCTTCGATCGTCCGGAACAGTTGCCCACGGTCCATCGATCAGTTCTTCCTGGCCAGCGGAACGTAAACCCCATTTTCAATATGGGAAAAGTACAAGTCCACGCCGGGGTGGGAAATCGGCTCAATAATTCCGGTCAATTCCAGATTGCGTTCGGCGACATAGGTCTCATGAACGGCATTGTGTACCAACACCCGGTACCAGGGCTGGTCTTTCGGAGGACGACTACGCGCAATCTGTTCGTACCATTCATCCGTTCCCTCGAAACGAAAGTCAATGTCGAAAACAACCCCGCGGTAGTCAAAAATGCAATGATGGACAATTTGTCCCAGGAAAAATTTCGCTGTTGCCATCTTCTCTGCCTCTGCTCGGTCAAAGTCGGGCCGCCAATGATCTAGTTCTTCTGGTTCGGGTGTTACCCCATGGTAATCCGGTCGGGCGTTAAAAACCATGAACCCCTGTACGGATAGGCCTTTATTGCCAAAAGGGATCAGCAAGTATTGCCCAACTTACGGCAGCTAACCTCAGCAATGGACCCAGCACGAATCCATGGTCATCAGTACTCACCCTGCCAGATCCTCTCGATTTCCTCCGCCGAATCGATCGCCCAGAATGCCGTGCTGGCCCGGAAGTCTTCGAGGAACCTAGCGCCGAAAACCTCGCAACCCCGGAGGCACAGATTCAGGTAGTGTCTCTGGGCCTCAGATCCAGCCAGGTAACGGTAGGGTTCGTGGTCGCTGGCCCAGAATAAGAAGGCCGTCTGCTTGGGCCGCTCTCCATGGTAATCATGAGCGGTAACCGGATGCATTGAATAGATCTGCTCGCGACTGACAAGGGATTCAATGGAACCTCGATCCATCTCGAAGCAAATCCCGTTCATTGCCGCCTCCGGCTCCTGCTGCTCCAGGTTGAGTACACAAACCGGTGCCCCGGTTGTCTCGCAAAATCGATAATGCGACGCCAGGTTGAAGACCCTTCTGAAACCGAAAACCCGGGCCGGGTAGATGTCTTTCGCATCGGGTACCGTTTTTCGCAGGGAGGTTTCCTTCAACAGGCTTCCATAGGCAAAAATTCTGATTGTATCCATGTACTCAAGAAGCGACTTTTTTTGGCAATAGATAAATATGGATAGCTAATAAAAATCTAACCCTAAAGCCTAAATGGAAACCGTAAATAGTCGGAGTTGTCTACTTACAAGAAGTAACTAGTATTGTCAGGTGCTGTGCATGAAACCCGTCATCGACGCCATGGCCAGAATTCATTGAAAAAGTACCGCTTAACACCCTTCTTCAATTACTTTGGACCCGATTATGAGAACACCACTAACACCACAACAAGTCCGGTTCTGCGAATCGTACATTGAAACTGACTGCGCCTGTAAAGCCTACCGGAGACATTACAAAACAGATCGAATGGCGCCTGAATCCATTCACAGAAAAGCCAATGCGTTGCTGAACCGCCCAAACGTCGCATCACAGATCAATGACCTGAGGAAAGCCAGGCCACAATCGCTCAACGTGAACGAGGATTTGCTAACACGCTACTTAATGGAAGCACGAGAGCTGGCTATGGAAACCCGTTCGCCCAGCGCAGCGGTTGCCGCAATACGGACCATTGCATGCATTCACGGGCTAGACAAGCCAAATCAATCCAGGCAACAACCGCCGATTATACAAGTGGTAACCGGCATCTCCAGAGGAATCGGAGATCCACTTTAATCAATGGCTCTCAGAGCCCCCCGAACATTCGATCAGACCCAACACGAATTCTCATCCGAGACTGATTCTACCCCTTGTGTACGCCCAAGAAGCTGTGACCAATCTCTGAAGTGATGACCTTTCACACGGAATCCTTTGTACTGTGTGTCCGTTTGCCCCATACTCGCCGACCTGATGCAGGTCTAGAGCTAAACCACGGCCACCCCGCAAACCAAATGAAGTCGTTTTTTCACCTGCCAACTCAAGCATGCCAGTCTCCCGCCTATGACAC
>JANXGZ010000318.1 GCA_024958995.1 Methylococcales bacterium
AACCGGTCAAGCCGGTCGAAGTCACCAGTTGCCGCAAGATCATTCGAAGCAGACTGCCGACAACGAGCGTCAACAGGAAAAGCAAGGCAAAAGACAGCGCAATCCTTACCGAAGGCATGGGTACCGTGGCTTCAAAATAAACTGACAGCTCACGGCTAAAATTCAGCCCGACCCAGAACGCAACAACCCATGAGGCAAGCGAAAAAGCTTCGGTAACGAACCCGCGAAAAAAGCCAATCGCGGCTGAAAAGCCCAGCAAGCCAATGACCGTATAGTCGACCCAGATCACGATAGTTTAGCTGCGAAGCGGGTTTCAAGACGATGGCTAGCCAGGGTTTCGGACAAATCGACCACCATGAAACAGACAAGAACAGATTCTACCAAATTGCGCCGGCAATGGATCAGAGACCCAAGACTAAGGACGGCCACTACCAGATTGTCAGGGATACGAAACAACAAAGGCCTTTATAGAAAATTTGGTTGAAATTTGATCGCGCTGGGTCCTGACTCTGTCCTGGTCGAGTTCCGGACCGACACGAACACGAAACAAGGTGGGGGCACTGCCATTGCCGGATTCTACGTAGGCGGGAAACCCTGCATTTCTCAGTTTATCACGCAACTGGTTCGCGTTTTCAGCCTTGTTGAAACTTCCAACCTGGATCACCCATGCTGTTAAACGACCATTTCCCTTTTGATCCAGTTGTCCCGATATACCATTGATTCCGTCAGCAGAGGAAACGAAATCCTGAGACAGTACCGCCGCTTCGGACTCGCTAGTCGATGGCTTTATCGCAGACCGTTCCTGTTTGAAATCAACGGGAATCTCTGGAATATCAAAATTATGGAACTCCGAACCAATATCCGAGTCCTCGAACAACATCGGCAGAAAGATTGTGGCCAGCGAAGCAATGACCATGGCGCCAGCCAGTCGCTGTTTGAGCAGAGGATCCATGCTATCCAGATTTCCTTGAATACCCCATTCCGACCTAGCCACTCATTCCAGAAAAAACGGAATCGTCGGTTCGGAACCGATTTTCATTCTTGAGAAATTCCGCCACCAGGAAGAACGAACCAAATACCACGATCAGATCGCCTTCGAAAGCACGCCTGGGTGCCTCATCGAAAGCCGCCTCCGACGAGGTCAGCCCAGTGGTAAGGCTATCAATTCCAAGCTCGGAAAAAACCTTGATGATTTCAGCCTCGCCAACGCATCTGGGGTTCGGTAAAGGCGCAAAAATCCAATGTGAAATCAACGACTGTACATTTGAAACGACTCCGGCGACATCCTTGTCCTGCATCACGGAAAAGACCGCCACGATCCGCCGACCCGGGAAATGCCCTTTGAGGTAATTCGCCAGCGAACCGGCAGCATGCGGATTGTGTGCAACGTCCAGGAGGACAGAAGGGTGTCCCGGCAAATGCTGGAAACGCCCAGCTAAAGAAACTGTTTTCAGGCCTTTACGAACGGCTTCTATTGATACCGGACACTTGCCCCGAACCATTCGAAGTGTTTCCAGTACGGAAGACGCATTCTCCAACTGGTGTTCTCCCTGAAGGGCGGGGAAAGGTAAATCAGCAAGTAAGTCTTCTCCACCAAACCAGTTCCAGACCGACCCTTTCTTCTGGAAAGAAAAATCCTGTCCGAAACACGACAACGGCACCTGATTCTCTTCGGCATAGTGAAGAATCGACCGCGGCGGCTTAGCCTCCCCGACTACCGCACCAATCCCCGTACGGAACACCCCAGCCTTTTCCAAGCCAATGACTTCCCTCGATTCGCCCAGCCAGTCCACGTGATCAATTTCGATACAGGTAACTAACATGGCATCCGCGTCAACGATATTCACCGCATCCAAACGCCCCCCCAACCCGACTTCCAGTAACTGAATATCGACCCGATAAGCGCTGAATAGATCGAGCGCCGCCAGTGTCCCAAATTCGAAATAAGTTAACGAGACCTCACACCTGGCCTTATCTACGCGATCGAACGCAGCACAGATTTCCTCATCTTCAACCGCTTTGCCATTAATCTGGATCCGCTCGTTGTAACAGAGGATATGCGGTGAAGTATAAGCCCCGACGTTGTAGCCGGCCGCCTGAAGAATGGACGAAAGAAACGCGATACATGATCCCTTTCCATTGGTCCCGGCGACGGTGATTGTCAGTGGTCTCTTTCGCGACGCGGCAAGACGCCGGTACACCGAACGAACTCTGGATAAACCCAGGTCAATCGAACGAGGATGGAATGTTTCCTGCCATGCCAGCCAGTTTTCCAATTTTTCAAATCTCATGGATTGACAAAAGGCCAGCCAGGGGTTCGTGTCGACGGCTCCACAGGAATCCCCGCCGCACTGGCTGCTGGAGTGGAAACAGAGCGAAACGGCCGCCGAGATGAAACGATCCGAGCTGCCCGCGAATACCTGCGTCCCTTTCCCCAGAGATGAATCGGAACATCCCTATTCAGACCGTTCATGGCGAGAATGATATCTCTGTTAGTAATCTCTTGTTGCTGGAAACACCGAGCGCACTTAACCGGCTGTAGCCGCTGGATCTGAATCCCCGTGAAACCCTGTGGCAATAGCGTCATCGCCATTAGCCGGCATCAGAAAATCAAGCAACTCGTAGATCTTATCCCTCATTTCCCTGCGATCAATGATGATGTCTATCGTCCCGTGGTCCTGAAGAAATTCACTGCGTTGGAACCCGTCCGGGAGTTTTTGCCCCACAG
>JANXGZ010000168.1 GCA_024958995.1 Methylococcales bacterium
TTTGATCAGTTTGCGTAGGAGGCTGATCGCCGGTTCAATTTGGTTCAGCGCAAGGTACTCGTCAGGCTGGTGAGCCTGATTGATGGAACCCGGTCCCATGACAACGGTTTCCATTCCAAGGCGGGAATAGAATGGGGCCTCGGTTCCGAACGCAACGGCCTGCGCTGGGTGCCCTGTCATCGAGACGCAGGTTTCAACAAGGGCCGAATCGGCTGGAGTCTCGAATGCGGGCGTACCCTGGAACAGGGAGGACATCTCAAGCGAGAGCCGTGGATGCTTTTCAAATACCCGCTGCAGGTGCTTTTCCAGGGATTCACGCAATTCGTCGAGTTCCATTCCTGGAAGTGGGCGTATATCAATGCGGGCTTCGCAATGGCCGCAGATTCTGTTCGGACTGTCGCCGCCGCGAATTGAACCCAGGTTCAGGGTGGGAACATCAATCTCGAACATCGGGTTGATGTTCCCGAGCTGTAATTTCCTACGCCATTCCAGTAGTTCTGACAACACTGCGTGCATGCCCTCCAGAGCGTTGGCTCCCAGTGCGGGGTTGCTCGAATGCCCCGATTCGCCTAGGACCTGGATGCATTCCATCATGACTCCCTTATGCATTCGTACTGGTTTCAGGGAAGTAGGTTCCCCGATCACGGCATATTCCCCAAGTTTTATTCCGCTTTCCAGCAACTGTCTGGCCCCCGACATTGTGCTTTCTTCGTCTGCGGTTGCCACCATGACCAGCGGTGCTTTAAATTGTCTGGGGTCGAAGATTCTGGCCGCCTCGAGGGCCAGACCGAAGAACGACTTCATGTCAGTACTGCCCAGTCCGTAGAGACGGTCATTTTTTTCGGTAAGCCGAAACGGATCCGAAGTCCAGCGGCATTCGTCGTAGGGTACCGTGTCGGTATGTCCGGAAAGTACCAGTCCTTTGCCGGGGTTGGGGTTTCCGAGGGTCGCTACCAGATTGTATTTCGACCCCGGTAACGGAATGATTTCAATCTTGAACCCCAGTCCGTCCGCCCAGTTAGCGAGAACGTTGACGACTGGCTGATTGCTCTGGTCGGCCGCCGGATCAGCGCTGCTGACAGACGGCAGGCTGACCAGTGTCTCCAGCATCTGGATCAGCTTTGGTAAACGTCCATCCATGACATCGGGTGCGAAGAAAATGGCATTTGATTACACTTTCTGAAATCGTGAAAACGAGGGGGTTGGGTCTCTGGCTAGAGTCTTTGTGATGTGCTCAGTCGAGGTTGTTGTCGGTTACCGCTCCTTCCGAAGCCGAACTAACCAGACTTGCGTACTTGGCTAGTACTCCGCGGGTGGCGTTGGGTTCCGGTTTGGTCCATGCCGCCAGCCTGTGGCTGATGACAGAGTCTTCGAGATGCAGTCTCAGTTCCCTGTTTTCCGCGTCGATGGTGATGGTGTCTCCATCTTCGACAATGGCCAGAGGGCCGCCGCAAAAGGCTTCCGGTGTAATGTGTCCGACAACAAAACCGTGGGTACCGCCGGAAAAGCGGCCATCGGTGATCAACGCGACCTCGTTACCCAGGCCTTTCCCCATAACCGCTGCGGTCGGCGACAGCATTTCGCGCATTCCTGGTCCGCCACGTGGTCCCTCGAAACGGATCACGATGATGTCGCCGGATTCGATCGTGTCGTTCAGGATACTCTGCAATGCGTCCTCTTCACAGTCGAAAACCCGAGCCTTCCCGGTGAAACAGAGTCCTTCCTTTCCGGTAATCTTGGCCACGGCCCCTTCGGCGGCGAGGTTTCCGCGCAGGATGACCAGGTGACTGTCCTTCTTGATCGGATCGGACAGTGGCCGGATCATATCCTGTCCTTCCGGGTAGGGTTTCGTGTTCGTAAGGTTTTCGGCCAGCGTTTCTCCGGTAACGGTCAGGCAATCCCCGTGCAGTAGTCCCTGATCGAGAAGGATTTTCATCAGCGGCTGGATTCCGCCAATGTCGATGAGTTCAGCCATCGAATATTTCCCGCTCGGCTTCAGGTCGGCAAGCACAGGGACCCTCTGACCGATTTCGGAAAAATCGTCCAGTACAAGGTCCACGCCAGCAGCATTCGCCATTGCAAGCAGATGAAGTACGGCATTGGTCGATCCGCCCAGACTGATGACAACCGTAACGGCATTCTCGAAGGCCTTGCGCGTCATGATATCCAGTGGCTTGATGTCTTTGTCGATCAATTCTAGCACCACTTTTCCTGCCAGCCTGCTGTCCAGGTCTTTGTCGTTTGAAACGGCCACTTGGGCGGAGCTGTTGGGCAAACTCATTCCCAGAGCCTCGATTGCCGAGGCCATGGTGTTGGCAGTGTACATGCCTCCGCAAGAGCCAGGACCAGGGATGGCCTTGGCTTCGATGTTTTTCAGTTCGCTGTCGTCGATTCGGTTGTTGGCCCTGGCACCAACCGCTTCGAACACGGAAACAATGTCCAGGTTCTTGCCGTTGTGACATCCTGGAAGAATGGTTCCGCCGTAGACGAAAATCGCCGGCCTGTTCAGGCGGGCCAGTGCGATCAGGCAGCCCGGCATGTTCTTGTCGCAGCCACCAATGGCCACCACCCCGTCGTATCCTTGGCAGCCGACGACCGTTTCGATAGAATCGGCGATGACTTCGCGGGAAACCAGCGAATATTTCATTCCCTGGGTTCCCATGGAGATTCCATCCGAAAT
>JANXGZ010000217.1 GCA_024958995.1 Methylococcales bacterium
CAAACATACACCACCTGGATTAATCAACAATTACTAGCTCAAGACCAAGCATTGGCGATCTCGGCCATTTCATCCGCAATGTTTCCCGGAAAAGCGAAAACCGTGCACAAGCCCTTCAACTTGACGGGGCATTATGCCAGACTATTGCATGGAGGAAAGCTTAACCCGTGTATTCTAACGCATTCGGCATATCTTCAATACTGGTCTACGTAATCGCGACCGGACTGATCCTTTATTCGGTCTTCAACGCGCGGACGGATACGGCCAGAAACACGCGAAATCCAATCGCTTTCCTATGGTCGGCAGGAATCGCCGGTGTCCTCCACGCAGGATCGCTAATCGAAGATTTCTGGAACCCTCAGGGGATGAACTTCGGCTTCATGAGCGCTGTATCCCTGGCGATTCTGTTGGTCGTCGCCATACTGCTGATATCAGCACTCACCAAACCAGTGGAAAAACTCGGGATCATTGTATTTCCTCTCGCAGCCCTGATCCAAGCCCTGAAACTGCTGCTGCCCGAACAAACCCACCTTATCCAGGAGATCAGCTCCGGTATGGAAGTTCACATCCTTTCCTCCATGCTCAGCTACAGCATCCTGAACATCGCGGCAATTCAAGCTCTGTTCCTGGCCCTACAGGACAGGCAGCTTCACCGGCACGACAGCAACGCCCTGATTCTTTCCCTGCCCCCGATGCAAACGATGGAATCCCTGCTCTTCCAGCTGATCGGCACCGGCCTGATTCTACTGACCATTTCGCTAGCCAGCGGCTTCCTGTTCCTGGAGGACATGTTCGTACAGCACTTAGCCCACAAGACCATTCTCTCGATCCTGGCGTGGATATTGTTTTCCGTTCTGCTAGTGGGACGACTGGCCTTCGGATGGCGAGGGCAGACGGCCGCACGATGGACCGTTGGAGGTTTCGTCTCTCTGATGCTGGCCTATTTTGGCAGCAAGATGGTACTTGAACTCATCCTTCAGAGAACCTGAAAAATGTGTTGGCCGCAAGCCAGGGCCACCAAACATCGCTGACTAGAGCCCCCTCAGATCAGTTCCACACGGGCGAACTTCCTTTTCCCTACCTGGTAGACCTGTGTCGTCCCCGCGGTCAGGCGCAGTTTTGAATCACCAACCTTTTCGCCGTCGATCCGAACCCCGCCCTGCTTGAGCATCCGGTAGGATTCGGAGGTACTGGAGGTCAGGCCGGCATCTTTCAACAGGTTCGCAATCGGGTACCCGTCGTCAGGAACGCTAAGGATTTTTAGTTCAAGGTTATCGGGTATCGCTCCTTTCTGAAATCGCATGCGAAACGACTCCAGAGCATCGAGGGCAGCCTGGAGCCCGTGGAAGCGCTCGACAATTTCCTGCGCCAAGTTAAACTTGAAATCGCGGGGATTCGCCCCGTCTTCGCATTCCCTTCGCCAGCCGTTGATTTCATCCATTGACCGGAAGCTAAGTAATTCGAAATAGCGCCACATCAATTCGTCCGAAACAGACATGATCTTCCCGAACATTTCATCCGGTCGATCGGCAATCGCAATGTAGTTGCCTAAAGACTTGGACATTTTCTGTACCCCGTCCAGTCCCTCGAGAATTGGCATCGTAATGACTACCTGGGGTGTCTGACCATAGTTCTCCTGCAACTGGCGGCCCACTAGAAGATTGAACTTCTGATCCGTTCCGCCCAGTTCGACATCCGACTTCAGTGCAACGGAGTCGTAACCCTGGATCAACGGATAAAGGAACTCGTGAATGGCAATCGGCTTGCCGCTCTTGTAGCGTTTGCTGAAGTCGTCTCGTTCCAGCATGCGCGCTACGGTATGCTGAGCCGCAAGTTCGATCAGACGGGCGGTACCCATTTCGTTCATCCACTCAGAGTTAAATCTGACCGAAGTCCGGTCTGGATCCAGTATCTTGAAGATTTGCTCCTCATAGGTCGACGCGTTCTCGAGGATCTGTTTCCTGGATAGTGGCTTGCGGGTAACGTTCTTGCCCGTAGGATCACCGATCATCCCGGTGAAGTCTCCAATCAGGAACAACACGTCATGCCCCAAATCCTGGAACTGTTTCAGCTTGTTAATCAGAACCGTATGACCAAGATGCAAGTCAGGCGCAGTAGGATCGAAGCCGGCCTTGATCCGAAGCGGACGATTCTCGTCAAGCTTCTTTTGGAGTGCCTCGTCGCTAATCACCTCTTGGGTGCCCCGATGGATCTGTGACATTATCTCGTCTCTGGACATGCTTTTCCTCTGAGGGCCTGTCGTTTCAATCAGGCAACAACAACCCGTTTCATCTTGAATTCGATTTCAACCAAGGAGACCGAACCTTTTGTCGCTGCCTGACAGGTCAGCTGCAAATACCCCTCCGATCTATTGCCCCCGGAAAGAACCTTGTCGTGTTCCAGGAGTGGAGCATCCAGCCGCCCGAAACCGGTTGCGTATCTTACTTTTTTTCGATGAATTCCGACAGGGGGGAGACCGCGGCAGAAACGGTAATCGCCTCCAGGTTCGAAATGAAGCGGTCAGCCACATGATCGCGGCAATAGGGAGTATTCTGTCCGGTTTTCACCCGACCCCCAGACTCCAAATTCATGCTGGTTATGGGCCGGACGCTCCATTGTCGAACGTAGGGTCCAATGCGGATCGGAAACAAGACCGCTTGAATGGATGCTGAAAAAACCGCTCGAAACAGGTTATTAGCAACAGGAAACAATCAGCCGGAAAAGGGCTTTTCGATCAATTCCAGTCCCCGAAGTTGAGCAGCATGGATTCAATCGGAATGCATCAAACCCGATGGAACAGGCAGGATCAGATGGAGAACGAGGAACCACAACCGCAGGTTGTAGAAGCATTCGGATTGCGAACGACAAACTGGGAACCGGTCAGATCGTCCTTGTAATCTATTTCCGCTCCCTGCAGGTATTCGATACTGGTCGAATCAATCAGC
>JANXGZ010000248.1 GCA_024958995.1 Methylococcales bacterium
ACAGGAGATCGACAAGCTCCGTGTGTTGTACGGTTCAGCACCGTTGAATATGCAAACGGTCGAAGACGTCGTCCTGGACTCCGCTCACTTTAATGTTTTTGATCTGGTCGATGGTGCATTGGCCGGGAATGCGGTACGGATCAGTCGTGTACTCCGCAGCATCCGTAAGGAGGGCTTGGCATATCCGTTGGTGCTGTGGGCGCTGGCCAGGGAACTAAGGCTGCTTGCCTCAATGCGATATGATCTAGATCGGGGGAGGGGTCGGGCACAGCTCTACGGGAGTCACCGGGTCTGGGAAAGCCGACAGGGGCTTTTTGATGCTGCGCTGCGAAGACTGGATCATGATCAGATTCAGGTGCTTGTTGCACGTTGTGTCCTGGTTGACCGGGTCGGCAAGGGACTTTCCAGGGGAGATATCTGGAATGAACTGCTTCAACTGTGCCTTGCGATAGCAGGTTGTACCGTACTGTCGTCGTCGGACGGCTGGAACGAAGCAGTCATCCAGTGAAATAGTGAACGATTAGGAAAACCGAACAATGGAAGAAATCAGGGATTACGTTCAGGGTCTGGGTCATGAGGCACGCGTCGCCTCCCGAGTACTTGCACGAGCCGAATCCGGTCTCAAGAATCTTGCACTTTCGCGAATCGCGGAGGCCATCGAACGAAACCGTGAATCGTTGTTGCGCGAAAACCGCAAGGATCTCGAGGCGGGAAACCAGAACCAGCTTGAATCGGCTCTTATGGACCGTCTGGAACTGACCGGCAAGCGAATTCAGGCCATGACGGATGGACTGGCCGAGATTGCGGCCCTTATGGATCCCGTCGGCGAGATCAGCAACTTGGTCTACCGGCCCAGCGGTATACAGGTCGGACGCATGCGGGTGCCACTGGGGGTGATCGGCATTATCTACGAATCGCGGCCCAATGTTACAGCCGATGCTGCAGCACTGTGTTTGAAATCGGGCAATGCTTGCATATTGCGCGGCGGGTCTGAGGCGATCCATTCGAACCGGGCGATTGCAGTCTGCATCAAGGAAGGCTTAGCCGAAGCTGGTTTGCCGGAGTCCTGTGTGCAGGTTGTCGAGACGACCGATCGTGCCGCGGTCGGCGAACTGGTGCGAATGAATGAGTATGTTGACGTGATTGTGCCCCGGGGCGGCAAGGGTCTGATCGAACGGATATCGAGAGAGTCGCGAATCCCGGTGATCAAGCATCTGGACGGAATCTGCCATGTATTCATCGACGATCGTGCCGATCTCGGTAAAGCCAGCGAAATTGCCTTTAACGCCAAGACTCAGCGCTATGGAACCTGCAACACGATGGAAACGTTGCTGGTTGCAGAGAAGGTTGCGCAGATCGTTCTTCCTGGACTTGCGGCGCGTTTCATCAATCACGGGGTTGAAATCAGGGGGTGCCTGAAAACACGGGAATTGGTTTCACAATGCGGCGTAGCCTCGGAAGAAGATTGGGCTACGGAGTACCTTGCGCCGGTTTTATCGATTCGCATCGTCGACCGACTGGAGGATGCCATCGAACATATCAATCACTACGGTTCTGCCCACACGGATACGATCGTCACCGAGGATTACACTCGCGCCCGCCGTTTCCTGCAGGAAGTCGATTCCAGTTCGGTGATGGTGAATGCGTCGACACGTTTTGCTGATGGTTTCGAGTACGGGCTGGGCGCGGAAATTGGAATCAGTACCGACAAACTGCACGCACGGGGTCCGGTCGGGCTCGAAGGCCTGACTTCATTGAAATTCATCGTGCTTGGCGACGGCCATATCCGGATTTAGCTTGAAAGGGAAAGGATTCAATGGGTCAATGGGGCGAGCGGATTCCCGATTAGTCGGTTTCGTAATTCATCGGTTCGACGAACCATGATTGGGTTCATAGGAGGAACCTTTGACCCGGTTCATTTCGGCCACCTGAGAGTGGCACTTGAGGTCAGGGAGTTCCTCGGGCTTGACCGGTTGCGCCTGCTCCCCTGCCGTGAACCGGTGCATAGATCGGTTCAGGGCGCACCACCTCAGGCGCGGCGGATGATGCTCGAGTTGGCGGTTCGAAACGAGCCATCCCTGCTCGTCGACCCACGGGAACTGGAACGGTCCGGTCCTTCGTACATGTATGATACTTTGCTGTCGATACAGGCTGAATTTCCTGGGCAGTCTCTGGTGCTTGTACTCGGTATGGACGCCTTCGCTGGACTTGATCGCTGGTATCGATGGAATGAACTGCCCGGGCTGACCCACTTCCTGGTGCTTCATCGGCCTGGATACGAGCCGCAGGTGCCCACGGGGTTAACACGGTCGGGACTGTTTCGTATCGGCGATTACAAGGATGTTTTCGACCGGCATGTTTCCGGTTTTGTTGTTTTTCATGCGGTAAGTCAGCTCGAGATTTCATCAACAGGAATACGCGAGATTCTTGCTCGGTGCGGGAATCCACGTTTCCTGCTGCCTGAATCGGTACTTGAGATGATCAGAGAGCAGGGATTTTATACTGGGAGCCCATAACGGATCGGAAATTTCGTACCATGGGTAGGTGCCATTCAACGATCAAAGAGCGGATTATGCAAATATCAGACATGCTGAACTTGGTGCTTCGGACTCTGGACGAAGGAAAGGCCAACGACATCACGAATATCGATGTCCGAGGCAAGACGAGTATTATGGACCACCTGGTGGTGGCCAGCGGCACCTCGGAACGCCATGTCAAGGCATTGGCCAGGCAAGTTACGGAGAAACTCGGGGAGCACTGGATTAAACCCCTGGGTATCGAGGGAGAACAGATAGGAGACTGGGTCCTGGTCGACATCGGAGACATTGTTCTCCATGTTATGGTGCCGAAAACCCGCGGGTTCTATCAGCTTGAAAAGTTCTGGGATGCTGATTTTGATACGGAGCAAGATTCGGCCTGATTGATGTTTGCTACCCATTATTGAGTGAATCCGTGAGACAGCTGCTTCTCATTGGCATATTGCTGGCCGGGACTGGGTTAACGTATGCGGTAGGTGTCGATGTCCCTTAAGGCTAAAACGGTTAGAACTATGACTCCGGCCGTCCTGTATCGAGATTCGCTGGGAGTACTGGGACCCGACTGAACATTTTCGCTGGAGGAGTATAGCAACAGCTGTATGGATCTCAAGCAAAAGACATGCACTTGGCAATGCAGCTTGACCGTATAACCGTTGATTGCCTTCTTGACATCGCCGGTTGGTTCATTAAAATGCACTGTTCATTTGCGCGGGAATAGCTCAGCTGGTAGAGCACAACCTTGCCAAGGTTGGGGTCGCGAGTTCGAATCTCGTTTCCCGCTCCAATTCAAAGTGCTGGAAAGCCTTGTTTCGCGTTATCTCTTGGCTGCGTGGCAGAGTGGTTATGCAGCGGCCTGCAAAGCCGTGGACGCCGGTTCGATTCCGACCGCAGCCTCCAATTTAACATCGAAGTATCATATAGTTACCCGTTATTAACAAGGGTAGCTATATCTGCGCCTGCTCTCTTGCCACAGTCTCGCCACAGTTCGTGGAGGGCTTCCCGTGGCTACAATCAGAAAACGACCAACAGGCAAATATGAGGCACAAGTCCGGATAAGGGGATGTCGGGCTCGCACCAAGTCATTTCGATGCAAACAAGATGCTGAAAGATGGGCCAGACACATTGAAGACAAGATGGCTCGATCCGTTGTTGTTGATTACTCTCTGGCTGAACGTTTCACGGTAGCGGACATTGTTCAGCGATATGCGACTGAGATCCTGCCGTCCAAACGATCCTGCAGACAGGAGTCTTCCAGGGTTCGTGAATTAACCAGAAGACTTGGCCACATCTCATTGGCACGCTTGTCATCACTGGATTTGTCGCAATACCGAGATGAGCGGTTAAAACAAGTCGCCGCGCAAACGGTGATTCATGAATTGGGATTGCTCAATCGTGCGTTAAAGGCGGCCACGCTTGATTGGGGGATTGCTCTCCCCAATGGCAGCATTCCTCGGGTAAGAAAGCCTGAGCGCTCCAGGGGAAGGGATAGACGGCCATCAGGCGATGAGTTAGAGAAACTACTGGACAGATCTGATCCAGTCATGCGTGTTGTGATCCAGTTTGCCATTGAAACAGGAATGCGTCGGGGTGAACTAGCCGAATTGGTGCGCTCCGATGTTTGTTACAACAAAAGGACAATTCTTGTCAGACACGCCAAGAATGGAGAGACTCGGTTCGTACCCTTGTCGACCAAGGCTGTTTCATTACTGAGGAAGCTTCCTATTAACCTAGGTGACTCCCTATTCGCAATGCCGCCACATAGAATCAGTCGAAGGTTTCTGAAGGCATGCAGGAGTGGGGGGATATTAGATCTCAGGTTTCACGATTTGCGACATGAGGCGTGTTCGAGGTTGTTTGAGAAGGGTCTGAACTCAAT
The DNA here is from genome assembly GCA_024958995.1 of Methylococcales bacterium. Lineage (GTDB taxonomy): Bacteria > Pseudomonadota > Gammaproteobacteria > Methylococcales > UBA1147 > UBA1147. The sequence continues at coordinate 4,414 of JANXGZ010000248.1, forward strand.
GGAGGTTAGTTCCATCTCGGGACACAAGACGCTACAAATGCTGAAGCGGTACACCCATTTGCGGGCAGAAGATCTCGTGAAGAAACTGGGTTGATTTGTGTCGAAGGAGCGTGAGCGGACAGGTGACCCCTGTTAGGGGTTAAAACGGCATTTTGTATCACGTAGCGTGCACCGTGCATGTTATCGGCACATTAGACACCTTGTTCAAGGAAATCGAGTCAAATCCTATTCCGGAAAGTGGTTTTTCACACAAGTGGGGTGCATGGCACTAATTTTGTTAGGGGCATGATGTCGAAACTTGAGGTGTTGTCAAATGAAATCCTCTAAGTTATTGATTCATCGATCAGATAAAGCCCTGCATGAATGTTTCCCAACTGGGTAAGATTCAATAAGAATCAGTATTTAACGAATCTTTAGGAAGATTAATCCACCAGGTTATCCACAGGAATTGTGGGTAAAGTAATTTTCTCTTTGAACAATAAAGACTTATCGGATTTCTCTAACAATCTTGCTGAGTTTTGGCTAATCTTGAATAGGGTTCGGAGTTTTTGGTGAACCTAATTTCCATGAAAAAAGGCCGACGCCTGGGTATGGCATAAATCACCGGGC
>JANXGZ010000060.1 GCA_024958995.1 Methylococcales bacterium
GGTGTGCGGACCGGTTTCTGCGGAGGGAGGCCTGGAAAAACGACCGGTATTAAGCCTTGATGCCGCAAACAGAATGGCCGATGCATGCGAGACCAAGGCAAGAATGGAAGGTTGGAACCCGGTGAATATCGCTATATTTGATGCGGGCGGAGACCTCAAGTTGTTCAGGCGTCAGGACAATGCCTACCTCGGCAGTATTGACATTGCTCAGCTCAAAGGCAGAAGTTCCGTCTTGTTACCGTTTCCGACCCGGTTTCTCGGCGAGAATATTGCCTATAAGAATCAGGGTCGTCCGCACGGGATCCAACTGGTACCGGGGATTGTTGTTTTCCCTGGCGGCTTGCCGGTCAGGACAGGCAATGGCCATCTACTCGGCGGTATCGGCGTGAGCGGAGCCACTTCGGACCAGGATGAGAAATGCGCCCAGGCCGGTATCGATGGGATCAGGGACCTTCTGCAGAGCAACTGAGCGGTTGGTTTTCAACCGAACGTCGTTCACTCATGGGTTGTTTACCGTCTAGCCGACTATCCCCATGGCGAGTCGTTTCCGGAGGCCAGACCGGTGTTGATCGCGCTGGGCTTGATGCCGCGATGGCACGAGGCATTCCTGTGGGAGGCTGGTGCCCGAAGGGCCGGCGGGCTTCTGATGGCATAATCCCCGATTACTATCCGCTGCAAGAGACGGGCAGCCGAGATTATTCGATAAGAACTGCATTCAACGTGCGGGATTCGGGCGGGACCCTTGTCTTGTCGACCCGGCCTCTCTCGGGCGGAACCCTCCTCACCGAGAAATTTGTGACCAATCAGGAAAAACCGTACCAGATTGTCGATCCAGTTAACGAGGCCCGTGTTTGCGCGATCTCAGACTGGCTGCTGGACAACGGCGTGCATAAACTCAATATTGCGGGTCCCCGCGAACAGGACGAGCCTGGAATCTATGGGCAGGCTTACTCGTGGCTAACCCGGCTTTTTCAAATCTGGCCGACGATCCCTACCAGGGACTAACCGGTGGCCTGTGTCCCTTCACTGCATCAGAGGATATGCGAATGGGCAGGTCCTGAACAGTTTCAGGAGCCTTCGGCAAGTATGTTCAGGTCTGGCCGGCAGACTGTTTGCCAAGCCGGATGGATCCGAATCAGATCCAGTGCCTGCCCGAGCAGGGTTTTCCCCGGCTCCATTCGGTGCCAGGTCGAGGCGCCCGAGGGATGAGGCAGGGGAACAATGTCTGTTTCCACACCGTGCAACGTGACCCGGTGGATTTTTCCAACCACATCCTTGAGTTTTGTGACAGGTAGTAATTGCGCAATCGCCAGTTTGCCAACGGGGATGACAAGTTGCGGTTCAAGTAGACGTAGTTCTGTTCGCAGCCAGGGTTCGCACTGCTCGATTTCCCTATTGCTGGGAACCCGGTCCCCACCCCTTGGATTCTTGCCGGGGAAACAACGGCATACTGCAGCCATGTAAACACTGTCGCGGAAATGCTCTTCCGAGATGGCAAGTTGATCAAACCACTTGAACAGGGTTTTCCCGGCGGTCCAGGCAAAGGGCTTACCGAAAGCTCCTTCCTTGATTCCGGGTGCTTGTCCAATCAGCAATACCTTCGAGTTTACAATTTTCCCGGTAACTACTGGGCCAATCATTTCGGGGCATTTCCGGCACGTCAGCAGGGCCTTCTGGTGGAGACTCAGTTCATTGATTGTTGTAGTCATTCTGGTCGTTTCAGACGATACAGAGCCGATATGTCTTCATCGCCGTGCTCTTGTTCCATAAGTCGACCATAGTCTGCCAGCGTCGAGTCGATGACCCTCGACTGGAAGCCGGATTGTTCGGACATTGCTTTGCAGATCAGAAGATCCTTGTGATGCAGTTTCAGCTTGAATCCAGGGTCGAAGATTCCCTGCGTCAGGGTTTGGCCCCGGTGGGCGAGAAACCAGTTGCCTGCGGCCCCGCTTCCGATGACATCAATCAGTTGTTCCATGGGCAGTGCCTGAGATTCTCCAAAAGCCAGGGCTTCGGTCACGGCCTGGTTGATTCCTGCGGCCATGATCTGGTTGACTGCCTTGGTCGCCTGCCCTGAACCTACGGGACCCATGTGCACGATTCTCCGACCCATGGTTTCCATCACCGGCATAACCCGTTCCAGAGTTTCGCCGTCAGCGCCCACCATCATGGCAAGTGTGCCATTGCGCGCACCTTCTACACCTCCGGAAACCGGCGAGTCCATGAACAAGGCTCCACGTGCAGCAGTCATTTCGGCCGCCTGTCTGGCGGTTTCTCTGCTGACCGTGGAAAAGTCGATCACGACCGTCCCGGGCCCTATACCGGTGCAAAGTTGGCTCGTAACTTCCAACACATCCTGATCAGCGGAAACGCAGACCAGAACCACATCACATTTCGAAGCCAGGTCCGCCGGACTCCTGCTGGCGTCGACTGCCAATTCCGCAGCCAGATCTGCAGCGACTGCCGGGCTACGGTTCCATACAGCGGTTAACTGACCGGAGGCAGCAACGTTGCGAGCCATTGCTGCGCCCATGGCTCCGAGCCCTACAAATCCTGCTTTCATGCGATTGATATTGTTGATTCCATTGGGTGAATCGATTGAGTTGCCCGCAACCTGCCGGTTGGATGCCGACCCTACAACCATCCAACATTATGATGCCTGTGGTTTTCCCTGCACTTGGGCCATACTGTGCATGCCGCTTGCCTAAAAAAGATCCGAGTAGTGCAGCAGGGAGTGAATTCGATATTCGCCGATTTTTTGCCGGCCACGAAGATCATCGAGTTCGACAACAAATGCACAGGCGACAACCTCGGCTCCGAGTTGCTCGATCAGTTCACAACTTGCTTTTGCTGTTCCTCCGGTGGCCAGCAGGTCGTCGACCAACAGGACACGATCGCCTGGCTCCAGTGCGTCGATGTGGGCTTCGAGAGCTGCGGATCCGTATTCGAGATCGTAGGAGACCGAGTGAACATTGTAGGGCAGTTTTCCGGGCTTGCGCAGCGGGATGAATCCGACGCCTAGTTCCCAGGCAGCCAGTGCCCCGAAAATGAAACCCCGGGCCTCCATGCCCGCTACAGCAGAAATCTGCTGGTCCAGAAAAGGGCCCACGATCTGATGTACTGCAAGCTTCAACGTAGCCGGATTCTTCACCAGCGGGGTGATATCCTTGAAAAGGATTCCGGCTTTTGGGAAGTCAGGAATATCCCGGATATATGATTTCAGCCGTTCCATAAAGACTCCAGGTCAGCGCATCCCTCTCGTTCGCGCGGGGGTAAGTTTTGGTTGATTTCTTATCCGTTGTATCCGGCGGCTGTACCGCCTTTCCGTACACGGACGATCATCGGTTATGGTATTACATTGTCTTGAGACCGACCAGTAGCCGCATATCCGACGCCTTCTTTGATATCATAGCCGAGTTTTTTCATTCTATTGGAAACCGGATCAAAATCATGAATCTTTTACGTCTTTCCTGGTGGCTAACCCCCATGATCAGCTTTCTCTGGGTTCGGGCCCGGGATCAAGCAGTGCGCTCGAAATTCAAGAAAACGCTGTCTTGTCTGAAATGGATCAGACGGATGCGGGGATCTAACATCAGACCACTGGGACAGTGGACGACCGAATATTACCTCCTGCAGGGACACGCCCAGTACGAACTGGAGCAAAAGGAAGACGCCCGGGAAAGTTTCGCAAATGGATTTCGGGAACTTAGAAAAATCGATATTTATACCAGCATGGAAGAAAATTACCTCGTTCTTTACGTGCTGACGACCCATCCGAAACTCGCACTGGATCTGCAGGAACCCGTTGACATCAAGGAGATCGATCTCGACAGAATCGATTCTGATTTAAGAAATTACTATCCGCTTAAGGCCCATCCGGAATGGGATCGATAAAAGATCCTGGGAACAGAGAATTTAGTCCTCCAATACCGATGGAAAGGGGCCTCGTTGCCTGCCTGAACCGGTGAACCGCTGCTGTCTCCAGGCTTCGTAGAGAACGATAGAAACGGTATTTGAAAGATTCAGGCTGCGGGTTTCGAACACCATAGGCACAAACAGCCTGTTGCCTGCAGGCAGCCCAGCCAGTATTTCATCGGGTAGCCCCCTGGTTTCTGGGCCGAACATGAAGCCATCACCGGGCTGGAACGATTTTTCCGCATAACAGCCCGAGCCTTGGGTACTCAGAGCATACAAACATCGAATCTGGGCCTCTTCAATGAATTGCTCGTAGCAATCATATTCCCTTACGTTGGCCCATTCGCGGTAGTCCAAGCCAGCCCTTCGTAGTTTTCGGTCGTCAAGCTCGAATCCGCAGGGATGGATCAGGTGCAACTGCGTTCCCGTGTTAGCGCAGAGCCGAATGATATTGCCTGTGTTCGGCGGTATTTCTGGCTGAAAAAGCACGACATGAAACGGCGAATCCTTCAATGTAGTTCTTTCCCCGAGAGGTCGCTCGATTTTTTGACTGGCTTCCGGGTCATCAAGGCAATTCGTTGTTCGGAAGGTCTTTGTCATTTGAATTAAAGTGCAAGAGAGTCGATAGTATTTTACCAAGTTCCGCCTTTGCACTCACCGGATGCGGGCGCCCAATAAGTTTAGGCCTCAGCTTTCCATCAGTCGATTTCTTGAGCAAAGCCGGTCAGAGCCAGTAGCCCATGTTCTAGCCACCCTCCTTTAATCCGCCAAGCGGGAGACACAAGGCATCTGGAACCCGAGCCTCCAGGATCCCCCCATCTTGTCATTAACCCGGACAGTGGCTGTGGGATTGAGGGTCGGTACCGCCGGTGGATGACTCGCGGACATAAAAAAACCCCGAAGCAATCACTTCGGGGTTTTAGTATTAA
>JANXGZ010000176.1 GCA_024958995.1 Methylococcales bacterium
CGATTTGCCCGTGAGCTGGGTGCGGATCTTTCCCATGTCAGGGGTACTGGCCGCAAGGGGCGGATTGTCAAGGAAGACGTCAAGCGCTTCGTCAAGGAGGTCCTGACGGGGCCGGGCACTGGTCTTTTCGATCTGCAGGCCCTGTCCCTGCAGCCGGAGATTGATTTTTCGCGATTTGGTGAAATCGAGTTACGCAGTTTGTCGCGCATCAGGAAGGTTTCTGCGGACCGGCTGCACCGGTCCTGGCTGGGAATTCCCCATGTTACCCAGCATGGAGATGCCGATATTACCGCGTTCGAGGCATTGCGCAAGAAGTGGAACTCCAAATCAGCCGGTCCACACCTGACCCTGCTGCCTTTCGTGATGAAGGCGGTGGTTGCAGTTCTGCAGCGTTTTCCGGATTTCAATGCTTCTCTCGGTCCGGGCGGCGGAGAACTGATCGTGAAAAAGTATTACCATATCGGCTTCGCGGTGGACACGCCGGATGGTTTGGTTGTACCGGTGTCGAGAAATGTTGATGGCAAGAAAATCCGGGAATTGGCCGGGGAACTGGCCGAAATAAGCGCCCGGGCCCGCGTAAAAAAACTGCGGCCGAGCGAGATGCAGGGAGGAACTTTCACGATCTCGAGTCTCGGGGGAATCGGCGGAACCGCGTTTACACCGATCATCAACAATCCGGAGGTCGCGATTCTGGGGGTATCCATGGCGCGTTTACAAGGCGTTTACGAAGGCGACGCTCTTTGCCCCCGGATGATCCTGCCCCTGTCGCTTTCCTATGACCACCGGGTCATTGATGGCGCGGCGGCAGCGCGCTTCATCGTATTTCTGGCTGATATCCTGGCCCGGCCGGAAGCTCTCTAGTCGTTGTATTGCGATGAATAATCAAGGGTGAATTAATGGAACATCATCAATCCGATCATCATGCTGAAGTCCTGATCCTTGGCGGGGGGCCGGGTGGTTATACTGCGGCATTTCGGGCCGCCGATCTGGGCAAGCAGGTTACCCTGGTGGAGCGCTATCCGGTGCTCGGCGGAGTGTGTCTGAACGTAGGCTGTATCCCGTCAAAAGCGCTTCTGCATCTAGCCCAGGTCATTCATCAGGCCGAGGAGAGCTCGAAGTTCGGCGTTGAGTTCGGAGCCCCCAAACTGGATCTCGAAAAGATCGTGAAATGGAAGGAGCAGATCACTCGGACTCTCACCAAAGGGTTGTCCGGCCTCGCCAGCCAGCGCCAGGTTGAGGTCGTTACCGGAGTCGGCCAGTTTGTTTCCGGCCGGGTTGTTCGGGTCGAAGGCTCTGAGGGCAGCCGGGAACTCTCCTTTGACGACGCGATCATCGCGGCCGGCTCGCAACCGGTGAATATCCCTTCGTTTCCGAACGATGATCCTCGCCTGATGGATTCCACCGATGCACTGAACCTGGAACAGATTCCGCAGCGGCTGCTCGTGGTTGGTGGGGGCATTGTTGGCCTGGAATTGGCGACCGTCTACCATGCGCTTGGATCGAAAATTACCATTGTCGAAATGATGGACCAACTCATTCCGGGATGTGACAAGGACCTGGTGAGGCCATTGAACCAGCGGATCAAGAAACAGTACGAAAACATTTACCTGAGAACCCGCGTTACCGGGATCAAGGCGCTGAAATCTGGATTAAAGGTTTCATTCGAAGGAGGCGGAGCTCCGGAATCTGATACCTTTGACAGGGTGCTGGTCGCCGTGGGTAGACGGCCCAATGGTCACCTGATCGGCGCCGAAGCGGCGGGAATCAGGGTCGATAAAGCCGGATTCATTCCGGTGGACGAACGGCAGCAGACCAGTGTCGGTCACATTTATGCCATCGGTGACATTGTTGGCAACCCGATGCTCGCTCACAAGGCAACCCATGAAGCTCGAGTTGCTGCCGAGGTGATCGCTGGACTGCCTTCGGCTTTTCAGGCCCTGACCATTCCTTCGGTCGCTTATACCGATCCTGAGGTTGCGTGGATGGGAATGAGCGAAACCGAGGCTAAAGAAACGGGCATTGAATACGAAAAGGCCAGTTTCCCTTGGGCGGCCAGCGGCAGATCATTGAGCATCGGTAGAAAAGAAGGGGTGACCAAGGTCATCTGTGAAAAGGAGTCTGGCCGGTTGCTCGGTGTCGGGATGGTCGGAACCAACGCCGGAGAATTGATCGCCGAGGCGGTTCTTGCCTTGGAAATGGGTTCTGACGCACAGGATATCGGATTGACCATTCATCCCCACCCAACGCTTTCCGAGACATTGGGTTTCGCGGCCGAAATGATCGAAGGTACGATTACGGATCTTTATTTGAGGCGGAAATAAACTGCCAAGTGTCGATCTTTTTCTGCCGGACCGTTTGTTCGGGACAGAGTGATTTCCCGCAAATCACAGATCGACTAATGGTTAATCAGCGATGAATCCTATCGTTGTTTTCTTGGCCTGCGTTAACGGTTATTTGTCGATTAAAGAAGGATGTAGCGAGGGTTTCTGCAGGTAAAGAATCGACCTTTCCACTGTTCCCCTAACTCTATATCCGGTTGTAGAACCCCCTGTCTCCGATCTCGAAAATTTCTCTTCGACGTTTCCTTGTCCGTATCGTTTTCGTTTCTTTTTTACAGAGCATCCAGCGGTTGTGCGTTGGCTTCGTTTGCCGGTTGAGGTGTTCTGATGAACAAGGCGGGTTTGGAATGATCGATGGCTGTCTCCAGAAGCATCGTTAAGCCTCCTTTCATGTCGTCACGATGTTCCCATTGTTTTTATTGCATTAGTTTAGTGCGGACACACCATAACTGGGCACGCGGTTCCCGACATCACAGGGGATCGTACTGAGACGAATCAATACGAACACGTATCGGGCGACTGCAGATCTCTGGCAGCCACGTGGAGGGCTCGCACAGGCCTGAACTCGTAGTACCAAAGTGCGACCCATGCCTGACACAGACACTCCAAAGATATTGCTCTTAAGCAATAAACACTAACTGGTGCAGATCTTGCTTAGTAGATCAGCGGAATCGCACAGATCCCATTTTTTTATTGGAGTGAAAATGGGTTAAGTAGGATCAAACCCCACCAATGATGTTATGTCTTATAAAAAATTAAACTGGCTGTCCTTTACCGGAAAAACCAAGGTCCTCCATTTGACTTGGTTTGCTTTTTTTCTGACCTTCCTAGTCTGGTTCAACCATGCTCCTTTGATGCTGCTGATCAAAGAAACGCTTCAACTCACCGATGAGCAAGTCAAAATCATTCTGATCCTTAATGTGGCCCTTACTATTCCGGCCCGGATTATTGTTGGAATGCTTGTGGACACCTTTGGTCCGCGTCTGATTTATTCGCTGTTGTTGTTCTTCTCCAGTTTCCTTTGCTTTTTCTTTGCACTCGCAACCAGTTTCGAGACGCTTGCCATTGCGAGATTCTTGCTCGGTTTTGTTGGTGCAGGGTTCGTCATTGGTATTCGCATCATTAGTGAATGGTTTCCGGCAAGAGAGGTCGGGTTCGCGGAAGGACTGTACAAGGGTTGGGGAAACTTTGGTTCTGCAGTTGCAGCGGTAACTTTACCAACAATTGCTCTATTGGTTGGGGGTGATGACGGTTGGCGCTACTCGGTTGGCTTGACGGGGGTATTGATATTTGTCTATTCAGGGGTCTATTACTTTTCAGTTACTGACACACCAGTCGGTTCCACTTATTTTAAACCCAATAAAGCGGGCGGATTGGAAGTCACAAGCAAAGGTGATTTTTTCTTTTATTTGTTGACCAACATACCGCTCTATGGGTCGATGGGTTTACTGGTCTGGAAATTATCATTACTCGATATGTTAGCGGACGATGCTGCCAATGTAATTTATCTGGCACTGGTCCTTGTTTATCTTCTACACAGCCGTCAAATTTATAAAGTAAATGCTGCCATTTTTAAGCGGCCTGTAGAAGAGATCCACGCCTACAAGTTCAAGCAGGTAGCCATCTTGAGCCTTGCCTATATGGTTACTTTTGGAACCGAACTTGCCGTGGTGTCCATGTTGCCTCTGTTCTTTCTGGATACCTTTGAAGTGTCAATTGTCAACGCGGGTTTATTGGCTTCGTGTTACGCCTTTATCGATATCATCTCGTGTCCTAGTGGCGGTTGGATCAGCGACCGCTTTGGGCGCAGGAAGTCTTTACTGGTTCTACTTGTTGGTTTAACTGTTGGCTTTACCGTCATGAGTCAAATCGATTCAAATTGGCCAATCGGTCTCGCAGTGGGCCTGATCATGGTTTGCTCCTTTTTTGTAGGATCTGGGTCTGGCGCCGTATTTGCTGTTGTGCCCTTAATCAAACGGCGTCTCACCGGGCAAATCGCGGGCATGGTCGGTGCTTACGGGAATATTGGAGCACTTGTATTTTTAACCGTGTTGTCTTTTGTAACACCGCAGATATTCTTTTTGGTGATC
>JANXGZ010000183.1 GCA_024958995.1 Methylococcales bacterium
GGAACGGCTTGACGATTTCTGAACCCAAGACTCGCCGAGCCTGCTCTGAGAGCTCATCCGGGTTTTTGGTTGCTGCAGCGTGGTCAGCAACACGCTCAAGTATCCCCACGAGATTCCGAATCGGGATCACCTCGGCCAACAGGTTTTGAAGTATCCGTTGGATTTGCCCGATATTGAGCATGTTTGGAATCAACTCATTGATCAGCGCCGGATGTTCATCCTTGAGATTGTCCATGAGTGCCTGGACATCCTGCCTCGTGAGAATCTGGTAGGCATACCGGCGCACCGACTCGCTCAAGTGAGTCACCATGACGGACGAAGCATCAACAACCGTGTAGCCGGCCATCTCTGCGTTTCGCCGCTCTACTTCATCGACCCAAGTGGCCGGCAACTTGAACACCGGTTCAGTGGTCGGCACTCCCTTGAGAACCACGGAACTGTTCGCGGTGTTCATCGCCATCCAGTGACCCGGCATGACTTCACCCACGGCAATCACCTGCCCCCTCAAAAGGAATTGGTATTGATTGGGAGCAAGTTGCAAGCTGTCACGCAGGCGAATCGAGGGCACAATAAAGCCCATTTCCTGTGCAAAACTCTTGCGCACCCCGGTTATCCGTTGCAGGAGATCGCCCCCCTTCGCAGGATCGGCCAAGCCGACCAGGCCGTAGCCCAATTCGATCATCAGGGTGTCAACCTGAAGGAGATTCTCCAGCGCCTCGTCAGGCCCACCTGCGGCAGCCTCCTTCTTGGCGTCGTCCTTCCTGGTCTTTGCATCCTGTTTGTCCATTTCATCGTATGCATTCCTGAGCATCCCGCCCTCTCGCAATCCATACGCCATGAACCCAAACAAAGAAGCCAGAGCAAGGAACGGTAATATCGGGAATCCCGGAACAATAGCCATGATGACCATAGTGCCGCAAAGAATGCTCATCACGCGCTGCGAGAAAAACAACTGCTTGCCCAGGTCTTGGCCAAGCTCCTGTCTTGATGCCGCCCGGGTCACAAGGACACCGGCCGCCGTGGAAGTAATGATCGCCGGAACCTGTGAAAGAAGACCATCCCCGATGGTCAGCCGTGTATACGTCTCCAGCGCCTCGCCAACCGGCATGCCGTTTTGAAAAACACCTATGGCCAATCCACCAACGATATTCACGAGCGTGACGAGAATGGCGGCCACGGCATCCCCCCGCACGAACTTGCTGGCACCGTCCATTGCCCCGTAGAAATCAGCCTCCTGCTGCAGGTTCCGGCGTTTTTCGAGCGCCTCTTCCACCGTGATGTAACCCTTGTCCAGTTCAGCGTCGATGGACAACTGCTTTCCGGGCATGGCATCGAGCGTGAAACGGGCTGCCACCTCGGCAATGCGTCCCGCCCCCTTGGTAATCACGACGAAATTGATCACTGTCAGAATCAGGAAGATCACGATCCCAACGACAAAACTCCCGCTGACAACAAACTCTCCGAAGGCATCGATCAGGTCGCCGGCATCAGCCTCGGACAAAATTAAGCGCGTCGACGCAACATTTAGCCCGAGTCGATACAATGTAAATATCAGCAACAAAGTTGGAAACCCGCTGAAGTCAGAAGGATTCCTGAGGAACAAAATCACAAGCAGAATCAGTAGTGCAAGAGCCAGGCTGACCGCAAGCAGCAGGTCCATCATGATCTGATGGACAGGAATGATTAGCACCAGCAGGGTGCCGAATATAAAGAACACCAGCGCGAGGTCGCTGAAGTCCCAGACTCTTTTTACCTTTTTATCTTCCCCTGCCATGACCTATGCGGGCAGCTCCCTGCCCTGTTTGAAATAGCGGAAACGGTTGGTCCTGTAAACGTAGGCAAGAATTTCCGCACCCGCCGTGAATAACTGAAACGGGATCTCTTTTCCGACGCGCCCAAATTTGAAGAGCATCTGGGCCAACGGCTTGTTCTCGACCAACGGCACACCGTTCTTCTCCGCGATTTCCCGAATCATCAGCGCATTATACCTTGCCCCCTTGGCAACAATCTTTGGCGACTTCATCGTCTCGCGATCGTACCTCAGCGCAACAGCTAGGTGAGCTGGGTTTGTAACCACCACATCAGCCTCGGGCACCTCCTCCGAAATTGATTTCCGCATCATCCCCATCCGGCGGTTTCGCTGCTCACCTTTAGTTAGCGGGTCGCCATCCATCATCTTCGCTTCGTCCTTCACGTCCTTTACGCTCATTTTCAGGCCTTCACGCGTGCGCCACCATTGGTACGCATAATCAAGTGCACCGATCACGATCATGGCCAGAAGAACCTTTTTGAGCAGCCCCAGTCCAGCATCAACAATAAA
>JANXGZ010000331.1 GCA_024958995.1 Methylococcales bacterium
GATCACCACCTTTTAAAAAAGGTTGAAGTAGCTGCCCAGAAAAACGACAGAAGACCGATCAAGACCTGGTCAAGGCGTTCGATGGTTGTGCCGGAAATGCTTGGCCTAACCATAGCCGTACACAATGGGCGTCAGCATGTGCCGGTACTGATTTCGGAGAATATGGTCGGGCACAAGCTTGGCGAATTTGCTCCGACCAGAACCTTCAGGGGCCATTTGGCGGACAGGAAATCTAAATAAGATCAGGAATAAAAGATGGAAGTCGCAGCAAAACTTAGAAATGCTCCAATTTCCGCCCAGAAGGGCCGTTTGGTCGCGGATCAGATTCGCGGTATGCCGGTGGAAAAGGCGCTCAACGTTCTGAAGTTCAGCACCAAGAAAGCAGCCGCGATCATTCGCAAGGTTCTTGAGTCGGCGATTGCGAATGCGGAACATAACGAAGCGGCGGACATCGATGAACTCACGATTAGCACGGTCTTTGTAAACGAGGGTGCTACTCAGAAAAGGATCAGAGCTCGGGCCAAGGGCCGGGCCAATCGCATTTTAAAGCGGAGCTGTCACATCACTGTGAAAGTTTCCGAATTTGATTAAGGGGCAGTCGACATGGGTCAAAAGGTTCATCCGGTAGGAATTCGTCTTGGGTACATCAAAGACTGGGCCTCGCGTTGGTATGCGGGTTCCAAGGAGTATCCCGAATTGCTCTACAAGGATCTGACAGTTCGCGCCTATATCAAGAAGAAGCTCGCCCATGCTTCCGTTAGCAGGATCCAGATCAATCGGGCTGCCAATAATGCACAAATCACGGTGTCTACTGCGCGGCCGGGTATTGTCATCGGAAAAAAAGGTGAAGACATCGATAAGCTGCGGCGCGAGGTTTCCAAGATAATGGGCGTTCCGGTTCATCTGAACGTCGAGGAAATCCGCAAGCCCGAATTGGATGCACAACTGGTGGCTGAAGGCATTGCCCAGCAGTTGGAGCGTCGCATCATGTTCCGCCGGGCGATGAAACGCGCGGTGACGAACACCATGCGCCTCGGTGCACAGGGTATCAAGGTCAATGTTGGTGGGCGTCTGAACGGCGCCGAGATTGCGCGGCGGGAATGGTACCGGGAAGGTCGAGTACCGCTTCATACCCTGCGCGCCGATATCGATTACGGTTTTGCTGAAGCTAACACGACCTATGGAACCATCGGCGTCAAGGTTTGGATCTTCAAAGGTGAAATCCTGAACCCGGGTGTCGAAGGCAGCTCCGAAAAAAAACAGAAAGCAGCAATCTAAACTGGAAGACTTACAATGCTTCAACCCAAGAGAACAAAGTTTCGGAAACAGCATAAGGGAAAGAACAATGGACTTGCCAACCGGGGCTCGAGCGTTTCCTTCGGTGAATATGGGCTTAAATCCGTAGCCAGAGGGCGGATTACCGCGAGACAGATTGAATCCGCGCGAAGGGCGATCACCCGTCATGTAAAGAGAAGCGGGAAACTGTGGATTCGCGTATTTCCCGATAAACCTATCACGAAAAAACCTCTTGAAGTGCGGATGGGTAAGGGTAAGGGAAGCGTTGAATACTGGGTTGCCCAGATTAAGCCTGGATCAATGCTGTATGAAATCCAGGGCGTTTCCGAAGAGGTTGCCAGAGAGGCATTCCGCCTGGCTTCCGCGAAGCTTCCACTTAAAACGCAATTTGCCACTCGGACGGTGTTGTAATGAAGGCAAACGAAATCAGAGAGAAAAGCAGAGACGAGTTGGATTCACTGTTGGGGGACCTGTACAGAGAGCAATTCAACTTGAGAATGCAGAAGGGGAGCGGGCAGCTCTCGAAGAATGATCGAGTCAAGGCCGTGCGTCGGGATATCGCTCGGGTCAAAACAATACTGCACGAAATGACGGAGGTCGGAGAATGAGTGACGCAGCGGATAAACGAATTCGGCTGGTCAAGGGCCGTGTAGTGAGTGTGAAAATGGACAAATCGATCGTGGTTCTCGTTGAACGCCTTGTGCGCCACAGTGTTTACGGGAAGTACATCCGCCGTTCCACCCGTTTGATTGCACACGACGAAGGCAATGTTTGCCAAGAGGGCGATATGGTTTCTGTGACCTCCTCCCGTCCGCTGTCCAAGCGAAAAACCTGGATGCTGGTAGAAGTGCTGGCGCCGAGTAACCGATAGGCTTGTCGTCGTTCAATTAATTTCAAGAAAGTGATTGGGAAACAGCAATGATACAGATGCAAACTAGCCTAGACGTGGCTGATAACAGCGGCGCAAAGAGGGTGATGTGTATCAAGGTGCTCGGCGGATCTCATCGGCGATACGCCGGGATTGGCGATATCATCAAGGTCAGCATCAAGGATGCCTTGCCCAGGGGCAAGGTAAAAAAGGGGGAGGTCTACGATGCGGTGGTTGTTCGAACGCGCAAGGGTGTGCGGCGTCCTGATGGCTCTTTGCTGCGCTTCGATGGTAACGCCGCGGTAATTCTGAACGCCCAGTTGCAGCCCTTGGGTACCCGTATCTTCGGGCCTGTAACCAGGGAACTGCGGACCGAGCGGTTCATGAAAATTATCTCGCTGGCACCGGAAGTCCTGTAGGAGGATCTATGAACAGAATCAGAAAAGGTGACGACGTCGTAATCCTGACCGGCAAGGACAAAGGCAAAAAGGGTACCGTCGAAAAATTCGTTTCGGACAACAAGGTGATTGTACAGGGGCTGAATCTCGCAAAGAAACATCAGAAGCCCAATCCGAGTATGGGGGTTCCCGGTGGCATCGAGGAAAAAGAGATGCCACTCGACCTGTCGAACATCGGCATGTTCAATCCGGAAACTAAGAAAGCCGACCGGATTGGTTTTAGGACTTTGGAGGATGGTCGAAAGGTCCGTTACTTCAAGTCGAATAATGAAGTGGTTGATATTTAAAGCCAGATATTTGGATGAGTCATGACAAGGTTAGCGTCTTTATATAAAGAGAAAATGGTTCCGGTACTGGTCGAGAAATTCAATTACTCGTCGGTCATGGCAACCCCTAGGATTACCAAGATAACTCTGAATATGGGCTTGGGTGAAGCGGTAGCGGACAAGAAGGTCCTTCAGTTTGCGCTGGGCGATATGACCAAGATCGCGGGGCAGAAGCCGGTGGTTACCCTGTCTCGGAAATCGATTGCAGGGTTTAAGATTCGCGATGAAATGGCAATCGGATGCAAGGTCACGCTGAGGCGGCAGAAGATGTACGAATTTCTCGACCGGCTGATCAACATTTCGATTCCCCGTATCCGTGATTTCCGTGGTTTAAATCCGAAATCCTTCGATGGACGTGGGAACTATTCGATGGGTGTGAAGGAACAGATTATTTTTCCTGAGATCGATTACGATAAGATCGACACGCTTCGCGGCATGGACATCACGATTACTACATCGGCCCAGACCGACGATGAAGCAAGAGCCCTGCTCGCGCTTTTCAAGTTCCCCTTCAGATCATATAAAGAGGGCAAATAACGATGGCAAAAAAATCGATGATTGCGCGTGAACTCAAGCGTGAGAAGGCGGTTCTGAAACATTCTGAAAAACGTGCGGGCCTCAGAAAAATTCTGAAGGATGCAAACGCATCGTTCGAAGAGAAATCGGTGGCCCAGTTTCAGATGCAAAAACTTCCGCGTGATTCGAACGCTACCAGGCTTCGTAATCGTTGTGCTCTTACCGGCAGGCCGCACGGTGTTTATCGCAAGTTTGGCCTTGGACGGAACAAGTTGCGCGAAGCCACAATGCTCGGATACGTGCCGGGTATGACGAAAGCCAGTTGGTAAGGTTTCTTTTATGAGCATTAATTTTCAAGAATAACCGGAGTTAAAAATGAGCATGACGGATCCGGTCTCGGATATGTTGACCCGCATTAGGAATGGCCAGGGGGCAGGTAAGGTGGAAGTCTCCATGCCTTCTTCGAAACTGAAAAAGGCAATTGCCGCAGTTTTGAAAGAAGAGGGCTTTATCGGAGATTTTGGTGCACAGTCCGAAGGCCCAAAGGAAAACCTGACGGTTAGACTGAAATATTATCAAGGCAAGCCGGTCATCGATACGATCAAGAGGGTTAGTCGCCCAGGTCTCAGGACCTATGGATCCAAGGACGAACTTCCCAATGTGCTGGGTGGGCTCGGTATTGTCATCGTGTCGACGTCAAAGGGCGTAATGACCGGTAAGAACGCCAGGGCAGCCGGTATTGGCGGCGAAGTCCTGTGCACTGTTTCCTGATAAAGGCGGGTTTGTAAATGTCTAGAATTGCAAAGATTCCCATTCCGATTCCATCCGGAGTCAACGTGGGTCTCAACGGTGAGACCATCAGCGTCAAGGGTGGCAAAGGTGAACTAACGATGGCACTCCATTCAACGGTTGCGGTGCTGATCGATAACAGCGAGATTAGGGTTTCATCGAAAGACAATGCCAATCAGGCCATTGCTGGGACCACTCGTTCTTTGATTCATAACATGGTTATGGGTGTTACCGAAGGGTTTGAGAAGAAGCTCACCCTGGTCGGGGTCGGCTACCGGGCGCAGGCGAAAGGAAAGGTTCTCAACCTGACCCTTGGGTTTTCGCATCCTGTCGAGTATCCGATCCCGGAAGGAATTACTATTGAGACGCCGAGCCCGACGGAAATCGTCGTTAAAGGAGTCAGCAAGCAGGTTGTCGGTCAGGTTGGCTCGGACATACGAGCCTACCGCCCCCCCGAACCCTACAAGGGTAAGGGTGTTCGATATGCCGATGAACGAGTTGTCCGTAAAGAAGCTAAGAAAAAATAAGGTGTAAATGATGGGTTATAAAACATCGCGCCTCAGGCGGGCGGCAAAAACGCGAGCCAGGATCCGGGGGCAGGAAGCGAAAAGACTAACTGTGCACCGTACTCCACGGCACATTTATGCTCAGATCAATAGCGAGGATGGGTCTAAAACCTTGGTCAGTGCTTCCAGTGTGGAAACATCGATTCGCGTGTCCATCAGCTATGGTGGGAATGTGGATGCGGCTACGGCCGTAGGCAAGGCCATCGCTGAAAGAGCGGTTGAGTCTGGGATTTTGGAAGTCGCCTTTGATCGGGGCGGTTATAAATATCATGGCCGGGTCAAAGCACTCGCCGATGCCGCCAGAGAAGGCGGATTGAAATTTTAGGGTGAATTTGCATGGCTAACGGTTCGGCTCATACCGCTGGTGACAGCGGACTTCAAGAAAAACTGGTTTCAGTACGTCGGGTTGCCAAGGTTGTCAAGGGTGGTCGCCAATTCGGTTTCACTGCACTGACGGTGGTTGGTGATGGTCAGGGGAAAGTGGGTTATGGGCTTAGCAAGGCCAGGGAGGTGCCCGTTGCCATTCAGAAATCGATGGAACAGGCGCGAAGAAACCTGCGTTCGGTCAGTCTCAACGGGGACACACTGAATTACCCGATCATGGCTTCTACGGGTGCCGCCAAGGTTTATATGCAGCCGGCGTCGGAGGGTACCGGTATCATTGCGGGTGGTCCGATGCGAGCGGTTTTTGAAGTTGTCGGTATTCACAATGTATTGGCTAAATGCATCGGCACGAACAACCCGATTAACGTAGTTCGGGCGACCATCAATGGCCTGGTCGGGATGACTGATGCGAAGCGAGTTGCCGCGAAACGCGGGAAAACGGTTGAAGAAATAATCGGTGGATAAGATGGCGGAAAAACTCCTGAAACTAACCCAGGTTCGCAGCAAGATCGGAAGACTGCCTTCTCACAAGGAATGCCTCAGAGGTCTGGGTCTCAAGCGCATGCACCAGACGGTTGAGGTCATCGATACGCCTTGCAACCGCGGAATGATTAACAAGATCTCATACCTTTTACAAGTTGAGGAAGTCTAAAGATGCACCTGAACACAATCGCTCCGAGCAGCGGAAGTAAAAGAAAGGCAAAACGAGTAGGGCGAGGCATCGGGTCGACGCTCGGAAAAACTTGCGGACGGGGGCACAAAGGTCAGAAATCACGGTCCGGCGGATTCCACAAGGTGGGTTTTGAAGGTGGGCAGATGCCGTTGCAGCGCAGGTTGCCGAAGGTCGGTTTCACGTCGAGGAAGAAAAAATACAGTGCAGAACTCCGTCTCAGCGAACTTGCTCTTGTTGAGGCAGTAGAAATCACCCTCGATGTTTTGAAAGCTGGGAAGCTGATTCCAGCGCTTGCCAAGAAAGTCAAGGTGATTGATTCCGGCGTTATCGAAAAGGCCATTACTATTCGCGGCCTGCGAGTAACCCGAGGTGCGCGGGCAGCAATTGAAGCTCAGGGCGGAAAAATAGAGGCCTAAGTGAACACACCAAATCCAATGATGTCAGGCCGCCTTGGTAAACTGACCGAATTACGGAATCGGGTATTCTTTCTTCTCGGTGCCCTTTTTGTCTTCCGGGTGGGTGCTCATATACCAGTACCGGGAATCGACCCCAAGGCGCTTGCACTGATGTTCGAGCAGCAGGAAGGTTCAATACTCGATATGTTCAACATGTTTTCCGGAGGGGCGCTGAAAAGGTTGAGCTTGTTTGCCCTCGGCATCATGCCGTACATCTCGGCCTCGATCATCATGCAGTTGATGACGGTTGTTGTCCCGACCCTCGAGCAGTTAAAGAAGGAAGGAGAGTCCGGGCGGAGAAAGATTACCCAATACACGCGTTATGGAACGGTTGTTCTGGCGACATTCCAAGCCATTGGTGTCAGCATGGCCTTGCAGAACCAGACCGCTGGTGGACTTTCCGTAGTCATCAATCCCGGCCCCCATTTTGTTGCGATTACGGCAATTACGCTTGTTTGCGGGACCGTTTTTCTGATGTGGCTAGGCGAACAGGTGACCGAAAGAGGAATTGGTAACGGGATTTCCATGATTATTTTTGCGGGGATTGTCGCCGGACTGCCTGCAGCGATTGGTGGAACCCTGGAACTTGCACGAACCGGAGAAATGAACGGAGCAGCGATTGTTACCCTGTTTTTTATAGCGATTGCGGTGACGGCGTTTGTGGTTTTCGTTGAGCGCGGCCAACGCCGCCTGACGATCAACTATCCGAAACGCCAGCAGGGTCGGCGGATGTATGCGGGTCAAACAAATTTTCTTCCGCTCAAACTGAATATGGCCGGTGTGATCCCACCGATTTTTGCTTCCAGCATCATCCTATTCCCTGCAACGATCGCCGGTTGGTTTGGTAATACCGAAGGTTTTGGATGGCTTCAGGATATTACCACCATGTTGTCCCCGGGACAGCCGGTTTACGTGATGTTCTACGCAACGGCAATTATCTTTTTCTGTTTTTTCTACACGGCCATGGTGTTTAATGCAAAGGATACGGCCGACAATCTGAAAAAGTCGGGCGCATTTCTTCCGGGTGTCCGGCCGGGTCAGCAGACCACCGACTACATTGATAAGGTACTAACTCGTTTGACACTGGTTGGTGCGGGATATATCACGATTGTCTGCCTGTTGCCAGAGTTCCTCATTCTGTATTGGAACGTACCGTTCTATTTTGGCGGTACGTCATTACTGATCATCGTGGTGGTCTGTATGGATTTCATGAGTCAGGTTCAATCTCATCTGATGTCGCATCAGTATGAAGGCCTCATGAAAAAGGCGAACCTAAAGGGTAAGGGATCGAACGCCGGATTGATTGGATAAGTTCAAAGAAGGTTAAGAGATGAAAGTACGTGCGTCAGTTAAAAAAATATGCCAGAAATGCAAGATCGTTAAACGCCAGGGTGTAATCCGAGTGATCTGCAAAGATGGTCGACACAAGCAAAGACAGGGCTAGAGCCCTGGGCAGATGTGAGGGTTGGGAATTCACCCCTCTTGCAACATTAGTGTTCAAACATTTTGAATAGAGGAATAGCCGTATGGCTCGAATTGCTGGAATAAATATACCGGAGCATAAACACGCGGTCATCGCACTGACAGCGATTTATGGTGTCGGTAGAACCCTATCGAGAAAGGTTTGCGAGGAAACGGGCATTGCTCCGGACGTGAAGATCA
Organism: Methylococcales bacterium; assembly: GCA_024958995.1. Classification (GTDB taxonomy): domain Bacteria; phylum Pseudomonadota; class Gammaproteobacteria; order Methylococcales; family UBA1147; genus UBA1147. The sequence continues at coordinate 7,994 of JANXGZ010000331.1, forward strand.
AGGACCTCACCGAGGAGGAAATCGACGGGCTGAGGCACCATCTTGAAAAGCACACTCTGGAAGGCGACCTGCGTCGAGAAATCTCAATGAACATCAAGCGTCTGATGGATCTTGGGTGTAACCGTGGAATCCGTCATCGTCGGGGATTGCCGGTCAGGGGGCAGAGAACCCGCACCAACGCACGCACCAGGAAGGGTCCCCGGCGACCGATTCGCAGATAAATTAAGTTTAAGAGGTAAATAGCATGGCTACTAACAACCGCAGCAGAAAGCGGATTAAGAAAGACGTCTCCGACGGGATCGCCCATATCCACGCGTCGTTCAATAATACGATCGTGACCATTACCGATCGTAAGGGCAACGCCCTTTCTTGGGCAACGGCTGGGGGTTCCGGGTTCCGCGGATCGCGTAAGAGTACGCCTTTTGCCGCGCAGGTGGCTGCAGAAAAGGCTGGTCGAGTAGCCCAGGATTCCGGGATGAAGAACCTTGATGTGTTCGTTCGGGGTCCCGGTCCAGGACGCGAGTCCGCTGTTCGTTCTTTGAACAATCTCGGTTTTAAGATCACCAATATTGTCGATTCTACACCGATTCCTCACAATGGCTGCCGTCCCCCGAAAAGGCGACGGGTTTAATCCTGGAGTAAAGCTGATATGGCACGTTATTTAGGCCCAACATGTAAACTAAGCCGGCGCGAGGGTACCGACCTTTTTCTCAAGAGTCGCGGTAAATCGCTGGATTCCAAATGCAAACTCGATCAACCGCCGGGACAGCACGGGCAGCGCCGCACCCGCCACTCGGATTACGCGCTTCAGTTACGAGCGAAGCAGCGGCTTCGTCGAATCTATGGCGTTCTTGAGAAGCAGTTTAGGAACTACTACAAGGCCGCTGCCAAACAAACCGGTTCCACGGGTGGAAACCTGCTTAACCTGCTTGAATCCCGGCTCGACAACGTTGTATACCGTATGGGGATGGCCTGTACCCGAGGAGAAGCGCGGCAGCTGGTTAGCCACAAGACGATCACCGTCAATGGAAAGGTTACCAATATTCCTTCCTTTCAGGTGTCGCTCGGGGACGAAGTGGAAATTCGGGCCAAGAGCAAGAGTCAAAGTCGGATCGCCGATGCCCTGACTGTCGCCGAGCAGTACGGATGGCCAGAATGGGTCGAAGTTGATGCTGCGGAAAAAAAAGGCGTCTTCAAGGCGTTGCCGGACCGAGCTGATCTTGGAAGCGAGATCAACGAGCAGTTAGTTGTTGAACTGTACTCGAAATAATCCTTTTTCGATTTCATAGGGAAATAGATGCTAAGTCTATCTACAAATCTGTTGAAACCGCGCGTCGTCGATGTGCAGGCAATTACGAATAATCATGCGAGGATCGTAATTGAACCAATGGAACGGGGGTTCGGACATACCCT
>JANXGZ010000125.1 GCA_024958995.1 Methylococcales bacterium
GCCCTAGGTCGTGATCGTAGACCCGATAACTCTTGCGCAGAGACTGATAAGTCACCCTGTAGACGATTTTTTTGGTGAAGACTTTCTGGTTCCACATCACCTTTCGGTAACGATCGATCTGGACCTTCACCACGATGGTCAGGGGAACCCCATTCAATAAAGCATCATTGGCCCTGGGACTGAGCCTGTAGTCGATGTCCGCACTGAACAAGTAGCCTTTGTGGGAACCCAGAAGTTCGGCATTTGTAATGGAAAAACCGTAACCCGATGCGTAGCCGGAATGAACGAAGCAGAAAAGGCCGAGGAACAGCGAAAACAACCACTTTCTTTTCATCTAGTTCTCAAGAGGCAGGCATAATAGAAACCGTCCATTAGCAATTTACCGGGCAAAATCTGCCTGCCATGGGAACACTTGATTCCCCAGTCATGTTCGATGGACTTTTCCTGTACATCCGGGTGAGATTCAATGAATGTCTCAATCTGTTCATGATTTTCCTTCGGCAAAACCGAACAAGTAGAATAAACTAACATCCCGCCGGGAGCCAGCATGGACCACCCCATCTCCAGCAACTCTCGCTGGGTACCGGACAAGGTTTCAACATCGTTCGGCCGGCGCAAAATCTTGATATCCGGATGCCTCCTGATTACACCGGTAGCCGAGCACGGAACATCCAGTAATATGCGGTCGAACAACCGGCCATCCCACCATTCACCGGGGTTCATCAGATCACCTGTGACGACCGTTGCCTGCAGCCCGAGTCTTGCAAGGTTCTGCGAGATGCGTGCCACGCGCGCTGAATCAATGTCGACGGCAACCATCTCCTCAAGCGACGAATTCGATTCCAAGATATGCGAGGTCTTGCCGCCCGGTGCAGCGCAGGCATCAAGCACCCGATGACCTCGTCGTACATCAACCAGTCGAGCTGCAAACTGAGCAGCGACATCCTGAACCGAAACAAATCCGGCTTTGAATTCAGGCAGTTGCTCGACATCGACCGGGTGTTCGAGGCCAATGGCTTCCGGACTCCACTTCAGCGGAGCACCAGAAACCCCTGCCGAAACCAGTTTCTGGAGGTATTCATCACGGCTACATTTGGTCTGGTTCACCCTGAGAGTCATGGGGGGTAACTGATTGTTCGCCTCGAGAACCTGTTCCGCTGCATCAGGCCAGTTGTGGTGCAATTCTTTTACCAGCCATTCCGGATGCGCGGTTCTGCCCGCAACCAGAGTATCCGCGATTCGATTCACCTCTTCCCGATTTCTCTGGTAAGTCCGCAATAGCCCGTTCAGGACCGGTTTTGCCCAGGCCTTGCGTGTTGCTGCAGCAACGGTTTCCGAAACTGCGGCATAGGGCTTCACCCGGGTGAAATCGATCTGGTACAGGCCCAGCAGGGCCAGAACCCGAATATCCGCATCCTTTTCTTTGAAGGGCTTTCGAAGCAACTGGTCGAGGATGACATCCAGTCGAAAATACCAGCGCAGTGTGCCGTAACAAAGGGATTGTACAAACGCCCTATCCTTACCCGGCGCTAATCTAGATCTCCAATGGTCAAGCGCTGCCGTCAGTGAACGCCCGTCAACGAGCACCTGGCAGAGAACCGCAGCTGCAACAGATCTGGTATTCACAGTACCTCTATGACATGGTTTTTAGTAGAAAACGAGCAAAAAGCTGATTCAGCCGAGCTTCGTACCCGCTATGGTGTTAGCATTGAGAAAGGATTCTGCTGCGATCCTTTTCCCGCCCGGCAACTGAACTTCCAGAAGCCGCAGCACACCGGCTTCAGTTGCAACATCCAACTGCCGTGGATTGTCCAGTACGGTTCCTGGTTCAAGGCTGGTTTCGGTTTCCCTGGCCTCAGCCCGCCAGACCCTGAGCATTTTGCCTGCAACCACCGTTTGTGCAACCGGCCACGAGTTCAAGGCCATAACCCGGCGCTGTAAATCGATTGCCGACTCGCCCCAATCCAGGGTGGCTTCGCTTTTAGACAGCTTTTCTGCATACGTCGCAGCCTGATGATCCTGGACTTCCCGGGGCTGTTCGGCAGAAAGAACTAGGGGCAGAACCTCCTTCAATGCTTCGGCCCCTAGTACGGAAAGCCGATCGTGCAATTCAACAGCGGTTTCCCCAGGCTCGATGGAACAACTCGCTTGGTGAAGAACAGGCCCGGTATCAAGACCCAGTTCCATTTGCATTATGGTCACGCCTGTCCTTCGGTCACCAGCCATAACCGCACGTTGGATAGGCGCAGCTCCACGCCACCGGGGAAGGATGGATGCGTGAACGTTTACGCACCCCAACCGGGGGATTTCCAGGATTTTTTTCGGCAAGATCAAACCGTATGCCACGACCACCATCAGGTCAACATCAAGGTCCTGTAGTACAGCGGCCTTCTCCGGGCCCTTCAGCGACGCTGGCTGATGAAGCTGAATTCCGTATTGCAGGGCCAGTTGCTTGACGGGACTCTGCCTGATCTGTCTTCCTCTGCCGGCCGCACGGTCAGGTTGCGTATATACGGCCCGGATTTCATGGCCCGAATCGATAAGCATTTGCAGGGTCGGTGTTGCAAAATCCGGTGTACCGGCAAAGATGATCTTATACACTTTATATCAACTTGCTTGAATACGGAGACATGAGGATCAAACGACCAGGTATAGGGTACGAACCGTTGCGGTTTCGGAACCAAAACCCGCAGGCGTCACCTGCGCACGGGAAGCGGAGAGCCCGGTCATCCGAACACCCGACAAAGTCGTTCGATTCGAAAGGAACGGGCTATGGATCAAAAACCCTACCCGGAATTTCGTTTCTGAGACAAGTCAGACAACTTTTTTCTCGGCCTTGGCCCCTCACGACGAACCCGGTGTGCCTTGACCAGCTTCTTTCGGATCCGTTGTTTCTTTAGAGGTGAAAGGTAATCAACAAACAGTTTTCCAACCAGATGATCGATCTCGTGTTGGATGCAAACTGCCAGAAGACCATCAACTTCAAGCTCGAAGGGTTCCCCCTCGCGATTCAGGGCCTTAACCATGACCTGTTCGGCACGTTCCACGCTCTCGAAAAAGCCAGGAACGGACAGACAGCCTTCCTCGGACTCCTCTGTCCCCACTTCGTCAACGATTTCAGGATTGATTAGACAGACGGGGGAATCCTTCTCTTCACTGACGTCAATGACTATGATGCGCTTGTGGATGTCCACTTGGGTCGCGGCCAGCCCGATCCCAGAGGCGTCATACATCGTTTCGAACATGTCATCAACGGTCGTACGGACCGTGTCGTCGACCTGACCGACAGTTTTGGCTATCGTACGGAGACGTTCATCCGGAAACTCCAGAATCGCCAGTTTTGTCATTGCTTTACCACCATCAAAGTGAAACTTCAGTTACTGGAATTCTATCCGAAACCGGCTAGGCTTTGGAAGTCAGTTCTGGTCCCTAGCACCCAAACCACGCATTCTTTGCGTCCGCCAATGCCATGATGCTATTCAAAATACCCAACACGGTTGCGTCCCTCTACGTTGCAACCACAATCGCAATCCAGGTATCCAAACGGGTTCTTGCCTCTAGGCAACGGTACACTGTATTGAAGGACGTTACCTTCCGGTCGATACAAGCCCGCCAATCCAAGAAAAACATACCCCACACACATGCGTGGAATTGAACAGTGAACAAAAAAATCTTGAAAAATGTTGCCTATGGCCCTACCTCGATAGATACTCTTGTCAGGGAAACTGGCCAACCAGCCGAAAAAATTACCTCATCGCTTCTGGTTTTGGAACTCGAGGGTTATGTACAATTGGCATCAGGCGGTTGCTATTACCGGGTAAGATAAACACAGCATGGTACGGCCAACCCCACCTTTACAGTGAAAACCAAAGACCAAAGAAATCGTGTTTGAGATCATTATCTATCTGTTTGAAAATTACCTTGACGATGAATCCGAGGCCACACCCGATACCGAAGTGATCCGTACCGAACTTCTTAAAGCCGGTTTTCCCAAGGGAGACGTAAACAAAGCTTTCCAATGGCTAGACTCACTGACAGAGCAACAGGATATCAATAGTACGGCACCTTCCTTTCGCGCATTTTCTGCTTCCGAAACAGCCAAGCTGGACACTGGATGCCAAGGATTATTGATCTCTCTGGAACAGTCAGGGATTCTTACACCAACGAGCCGCGAACTGGTCATCGATCGGCTGATGGCCTTCAAGGACGAAGACATTACACTGGAAAACCTCAAATGGGTGGTATTGGTCATTCTATTTAGCCGCCCGGATGAAGAAACGGCCTTCTCGCGCATGGAAGACCTGGTTTATGAAAACATACCCACGCTGATCCATTAGCAGACATCAGCCACATCGATTCCGCTTGCAAACCCATGCATTGATTCCCGATACTTGGTCCTTGTTGAACGGATTCCGGTTGTACATCTACCGTTCAAAACATTAGCCCCACGCCGATTTCGAAACCCAACCCGAGTTGCATCTACTGATGAGTAAAAACCTAGTCATTGTCGAATCGCCAGCCAAGGCCAAGACAATCGAAAAATTTCTCGGTAAGGACTTTCAT
>JANXGZ010000243.1 GCA_024958995.1 Methylococcales bacterium
TCCTCAAGGACCCGTGTTTCACCTCTCGCGGTCCGGATCTGCACGGTCGGTCCGGTTTTGATGAACAGCCCAGTCATCGTGACTGCCTCCGACAGTGAGCCCCCACTGTTGTCGCGAAGATCAATGACCAGTCCGTCGATGTTCTTCTGCTTGAGTTCGCTGATCAGCCGCCGTACATCACGTGTGGTGCTTTTGTAACTTGGGTCCCCGGCCTGTCGGGCACGGTAATCCAAATAGAAGGTGGGTATGTCGATTATGCCGATTCTCGACGTTGCCTGTCCTTTCCCCTTCACCTCGAGGACATCCATCTTCGCCGCCTGTTCCTCTAGGCGGACTGTGTCTCGGGTGATACTGATGATCGTGGGCGACCCGTCTACCTTGGCATCGGCAGGCATGGTTTCCAGTTGAACGATCGATCCCTTTGGACCGCGGATAAGGGCAACCACGTCGTCCAGGCGCCATCCCACGACATCGACGATATTACCGTTTGCGCCCTGTCCAACGCCGACAATGCGATCAGTTGGTTTGAGTTGGCCCTGGGTTTCAGCAGGTCCCGCCGGAACCAGTCTGAGTACCTTAGTGAATTCTTCTTCGCTTTGCAGTACCGCACCGATCCCTTCGAGCGACAATTGCATGTTGATCGCGAAATTTTCCGAGGTTCGCGGATTAAAATACTGGGTGTGCGGGTCATAGAGTCCGGTAAAGGCGTTCATGTAGATCTGGAATACATCACTGGCCTTGAACTGTTCCAGTCGTTTCATCTGGGTTTGGTAGCGCGATGTCAGTTTCTCGCTAATTTCCTGGTCCTGCTTTTCGGAGAGCCTCATGCTCAGGACTGCATTCTTTAGTTGCTTATGCCAGAGGTTTTCGAGTTCGGTTTTATCTGCGGCCCAGGGTTCATTATCGCGATCGACCCTGAGCGATTCGGTCTTGTCGAAGTCGAAGGCGTCAGTGCCTTGGTCAAGCGTCGAAAGCATGAATTCGAGTCGTTGACGCGTGCGCTGGAGGTAACGATTGAAGATGCGATAGGCGGCAGTCAGATCGCCATTCTTGAGATCGTCGTCCAATCTGTCGCGATAGACTGCGAACTCGTTGGCATCGACCTGGGTAAAGTAACTGCGGGACCGGTCCAGGTTCTCCATGTAATGGTTGAGCATCCTGGTCGAGAATGCATCGTTGATCTCCAGATGTTGGTAATGGCCGAGCCTGAGGTAGTCGATGACCTTTTTCGATGTTTGCGAATACCCGGGTTCTGGTGCCAGAATGCCGTGATTGAGTGCAGCGGCTTTTCCGAAACTGCTCGGGGAGAGGGTCAGAACGGCAATTGTTACCAGGAAATACGCGATTTTCTTCATTGTTGTTGATTCAGTATCAAGGCTTTCTTGAATTACCGATCGGACACCAGGCCGGGTAATACAATCCATTACCATGATAGCGCAAAATACACACGAAGGTTCCGGAGTGCTGGGGACTTGTGGAACGGACTTTGATCAGGAATGTGGTCAGACGGATTTCGGGGTTCCAGAGACAAGCATGCTCATTGATCATGACAGCTTTCATGATCGCAAGACGGGTGTGCTACTTGTTCAACAGCAAGGGTAACGGCCAACCGATGGCTTCGTGGTGACTATTGGAAATGGCCTCAGTATACTAGCTGCAGGTTACCTGGCACTGCATGGGCCAGAGAGTGTGTTGGTTCTGCATCGTGTTTTTGGCGCTTTCCAGGTGCGATGCACCGGCAGATCGGTCAGGGTTGGAGAGCCGTCGACAACAACCGGCTTTCGCCAGGACAGAAGACTCAGGCAACCCTCCCGGGCTAACGCCTGTTTTTTCGTTAAGGTGACGGGTGGTTGCGGGCCGACAACGGCATTTCTTCATGGTTTCCGGTATATTTTTGAAGATTGAATTTGGAGATGAATGATGGCGAGAGCCGAGGCACGTCACATATTGGTGGATACAGAGGAAGAATGCGAAAAGATTAAAGCGGAAATCCTCGAAGGCGGAGATTTTGCCGAGGCGGCGAAACAGCATTCGAAATGCCCTTCTGGGGGTAATGGCGGTGATCTGGGCGAATTCGGTCCGGGACAAATGGTCCGAGAATTTGATGAGGTTGTTTTCAAGGAGGCGGTGAATACGGTACACGGGCCCATCAAAACTCAGTTCGGTTCCCACCTGGTCGAGATAACAAGCCGTAGTGATTAGTCCGCAAGCGGGCACGGGGCAGCGGATCGAAGGCTGCCGTTTTTTTGGGTAGATAAATTGCTTTGGGTGGAGAATTGAACAAGATGTTGGGTCTGTTCCGAAAGGTTATTCCGGTTTTTTTCTTGCTGTACCTGGTGTCCGGGTTGGTGCATGCGGGGCTGGCGGAAGACAATTTAAAAACGGGTAGCGAATTCCTGCAAGCCAACGTGGCCAAGCAAGGGGTTGAGGTTACCGCAAGTGGTCTACAGTACTTCGTTATCAGCGAAGGCGTCGGTGCCTCCCCGGAAGCAACGGACCGGGTTACTGTGAATTACCGGGGGACAAATATCGCGGGCAAGATGTTTGATCAGTCATCCGCCATATCTTTCGGCCTGAACCGGGTAATCCGTGGCTGGACCGAGGGGCTTCAGTTGATGAAGGTGGGCGCGAAGTATCGATTCTTTATCCCGCCTGACTTGGCCTATGGACAGCATGGGGCGGGTGGCGTGATCGGACCCAACGAAACACTGATATTTGACGTCGAACTGTTGTCTGTCAACTCATTGTAACGTTATCAGGTCGCCGTGTTGACCGCATCGGTTCTGACGGCGATGTTGAGTGAGGTGGTATCCTGAACCTTCATGAATTCCAGTCCAAGCGTCTGTTGGCCGATTACGGAATCCCGATTCCGACTGGTGTTTCTGCCCGCACGGCGGATGAGGCCATGAAAGTAGCGCATTCGCTCGGAGGGACGGCCTGGATCGTCAAGGCGCAGGTTCACGCCGGCGGTCGCGGAAAGGCCGGCGGGGTCAAGATTGTCAACAGTATCGAAGACGTTGGTAGCGCATCGGCCTCAATGTTCGGCAAGAGGCTGACGACGAAGCAGACAGGGCCCGGCGGGCTACCGATTGATATCGTACTGATCGAACAAGTCAATGCAATTACTCGCGAAATTTATCTGAGTGTGCTGGTTGACCGGGTTGCTGAACGGATTCTTTTCATGGCCTCCGCTTCTGGAGGTATGGATATCGAGGAAGTGGCCATTTCTTCACCTGAAGAGATCTTTATGGCGGTGGTCGATCCGGCAGCTGGCCTGCAAGCTTACCAGAGCCGGAAACTGGCTTTTTCCCTGGAGTTGGAAGGAAAACAGATTGGCCAGCTTGACCGGATTATGGACGGGCTTTACCGCCTGTTTCTCGACAAAGATGCTAGCCAGATCGAAATCAATCCACTGGCTGTAAACAGCGGAGGGGACCTGCTGGCGCTGGATGCAAAGATCAGTTTTGATGATAACGCACTGTATTCCCATTTCGACATCTCCCAGATGAGGGATCCCTCCCAGGAAGATGACAAGGAGGCAGTCGCGCGCCAGTTCGGACTGAATTACATTACCCTCGATGGTTCCATTGGCTGTATGGTCAATGGGGCCGGCCTGGCAATGGCTACCATGGATCTTGTGCAGCTAAAGGGTGGTCAGCCAGCAAATTTCCTAGATGTTGGCGGGGGCACGGACAAACAGAAGGTTGCCGAGGCTTTCAAACTGATTCTATCGGATGTTAACGTTAAAACGGTGTTGATCAACATCTTTGGCGGTATTGTTCGTTGCGACGTAATTGCCAAAGGAATTCTCAGCGCGATAAAAGAAGTTGGAGTTCATATTCCTGTGATCGTGCGACTGGAAGGCACAAACGCCAGGGAAGGACTATCAATCCTCGAAAAGGCAGGGCTGGACATTGTGACAGCGGAAGACCTGGAAGAGGCGGCAGTCAAGGCAGTTGCGGCGGCAGCTGGTTAATGGCAGTTTTTGCGGGGCGTTGCCGGGAGGCGATAATAGCTTTTTTCTTGTACAGCGGGGATGAAATTCAATGAGTATCCTGGTGAATCGCCACACCAAGGTCATTTGTCAAGGTTTTACTGGTAAACAGGGAACCTTTCATTCGCGCCAGGCCTTGGAATACGGGACAAGGCTGGTGGGGGGGGTAACGCCGGGCCGCGGAGGAACAATACACCTAGGACTCCCGGTATTCGACACCGTGGACCAGGCGATGCTCGAGACACGACCGGATGCATCGGTGGTTTACGTTCCGCCGCCGTTTGCTGTTGATGCCATACTGG
>JANXGZ010000297.1 GCA_024958995.1 Methylococcales bacterium
CCCGTGATTAAGAACGCCGCCCTGGTAATTTAGGCCAGGATCCAGCATCGGAGAAAAACCGGCCAGGTAGTCTGCTTGCGGCCACCAACTACCGAGACAAGCCGGAAAATCCGGGCAGGCCATTCCAGCATAATGCCCGCTGACCCAGTTACCCAAGGCAATTTCCACGACCACCAGAAAAAATGAAAATCGGGCCCACAAACCAATCCCGACTGGTTCCCTGTTAACGCTCAACCCGGGATTGACCCGCAGAAAGGTCCAGAATGCAATACAGCAAACCAACAAGGCAGTCAGGTGATCAGCCGTGAGAACAACCGGCATCAACTTGAACTGCAGGAGCCACTTGTTCAGTAGTATCTGCAGTGTCACTCCACCCAGCAGCAAGGTGGAAGAAAGGATTGCAATCTTTCGATGCGCGCGAACGAAGAAGGACCCCAGCCACAGCAGGCCGACCAACAGGCCGGTGAGCCCGATCAGGACCTGGTACAACACCGAAGCCAGCACTTTTTTGGAAAGGGACTTCGGCCCGCTATCCGGGGCAGCTGCCTGCTCCATTGGTTCTTCCGTCCCAAGCAGTGTTTCCAGACCTCCGCAGGCCGGCCAATCCGAACAGGCCAGGCCCGCATCCGATACACGGACAAGGGAACCTGCAACGACCACGCTGAAGGTCAGTAATACAACCAGAAATGTGAGACCTCTGAACATATCAGTTACTCGGTTATCAATTTATTTTCATCTATTTTAGTCAGGCATTCCGGCCCCACGCAAAACAGCCGAACCCATTTCAGGCTCTGGTTTTACTTTCCCCGCAACCGGCCGGCAAAAAGAAACCAGGCGTTCACCAAACCGCCCAGGCCTCATTTCCGAATTATCTGCTCAACATCCGCCGCGTTCGCTGACGCGATCACCGGCTGGTTAATGATTCACCTGTCCTGATGCGGAGTCCTGCGTTTGCACCCATTGTGCGTATTCGTTTTCAATCCTTGCATCGACGACAAAGGGTTTTATCCCATCAACCGTGCTGTTCGCCGGGCTACACTGGCCACGGTAGATCCCCGGTTTGTCGGCCCTAAGCCAGGATTCATGCGAAACTCCGGCGACCGTATTCACACCACTCCAGCCAAGTCCTGGAACCGACCATGCGTGGGAGACGGCCGAAGCCGCAAACGACAGCCAGATCTTCCTTCCGACCGGGATGATCATCACCTGACCGGAAACCGGTCCTTCTTCCGACGCGAAAGAAACCCCGCCCACCACATAGCCATAGCCGCCACCGCACTGATCGACCGTTACGGTAATGCCGACTTCAGCGGCATGCTGATCACCCATCGACATCATCTGGCGAGTGGCCGGCATGGCAGTGCCGATCAGGATCGCGAAAGGAATCAGTGCCCAGAGGGATTCCATCACTGGACTTTCATAAAAAGCAGTACCGGACCCATCCCACAACTTGCGGTGATGGTAGAACGAATAGAACATGACCACGAAAACAACCAGCCCGATAGCCAGGCAAATCCAGAACACGAGCAGATGCAGATCAACCCGATCCGGAGGAATCCTTGACATCTCTTGCGATCCATCAGCCCCGATCCCCGCAACAGGCCATGCTGCAAATGCGAGAAACGCCCAGAGCAGGTTCTTGGCTTTGTTCACCGGGCAATTCCTCTTTTCAAATAACGCATGGCCAAGCTTTCATCACCGCTTCGATTACAGAACTCTCAGAAACCAGAAAACCCGGCATTGACCGGGTTTCATTGCCTTCCATAATGACTGGAGAAACAGGAAAACAGTCCTCTTCGAAGCAGCGATACGATATTCCACTCCCGGGGCATACGGAACCTTACTGCCTGTTGGTCCGGCCCGGTTTCTGGAAACCGCCAAAGAAGCGTTTCAAGTTGAATTTGTACACGCCACGGTATCTGCTCGAAAAAGTGCCTTTACGCCGGCGACGAGCAATCAGGCCCGGCCGATGAAATCTAACGCAGTTGGGATTCTTATACAAGAATGGGCCAAAGTTTTCTACTCTTTGCACTGTTTTAGTTCCTTATGGATTCAAGGCTAAACAAGATCGCAGGGATCCACCAACCAATCCCCTCCCTTCACGGCCAGGCTGGACAACCGTCAATCCTGCAGCCAGTGATCCAGTTCGAAACACCCGCTCAGAGCAGCCCTTTGCGGACCGTCAATGAAAGGCACGAACCCAAG
>JANXGZ010000055.1 GCA_024958995.1 Methylococcales bacterium
ACTCAGGCCGACCGAACATTCGGCCAGACCGTAGACCGGCATCAGGGCGGTGGATTGTAGCCCGGTTCGGGAAAAATGCTCTGCGAATCGTTGCAGAGTGCTCGGGCTGACCGGTTCTGCGCCGTTGAACATGACGCGGACAGAATCCAGGTTCAAGTCGTCCAGTTGATCCGCGGGAACCCGTTTCATACACAGTTCGTATGCAAAATTAGGCGCTGCAGTCAGGGTGCCTTGGTATTGATGAATAGCCTTCAGCCAGCGTTCCGGCCTGGCGAGGAAATCCAGCGGGGACATGACCACCAGCAAGGCTGCGTAATGAAAACTGCCCAGCCATGCTCCGATCAGGCCCATATCATGATATAGCGGCAGCCAACTGACGAAGACGTCCGACGAATTGACGCCGAGCTTGTGACCCATGGCTCTGATATTTGCCAGCAGATTGGCATGAGTCAGTGTTACTCCCTTGGGAATGCCGGTGCTGCCGGAAGTGTATTGCAGGAATGCAATGTCTGCGGCAGTCGCTTTTGGTTTCAACAGGTTTGCCGAGGTTTGATCCAGTTGTTCGGGCGTTGAGATTGTTGACAGGGTGTCAACGTGGGATTTCAGCAGACGGGCAACGGAAAGGGCTTCCCGGATGGTCACCAGGGCCACGGCCGAGCAGTTATTCAGGATATTCTTGTGTCGGATAAGGTGATCTTCGATCTGGTTCAACCTTGCCGGTGGGTAGATCGGTACCGGAATGGCACCAGCCATAAGAATGCCGAAAAAGGTATAAAAATAGCCGGCGCAAGTTGGCAACATGATGGCTACAGCCTGTCCCGGCAGGACATCCTGCGACTGCAGTGCAGCGGCGATTGACCGGGCCTGATTGTCCAGTTGGCGGTAGGTGATGGTTTCCCCGGATCCGCTGTCGTTGTGAAACCTGATATGTGGCCGGTCGGGATGAGACTGCAGGTGCCAGTCGAGCACATCCAGAAGGGTTCGGGCCTGTACGGGCGTCGCCCCTGTTGTCTCGAGTGTCAGGCTGGCGATGGTCTCATTCGGCAGGCTGTGCCGGTCGGAACCTGCATTGACGATTTCGCGCAATAGTTCCCGCGGAGTGGCAACGTTTGCAAAAGCTGACTGGGGTAGGCTGACATCGAAGTGTTTTTCGATGCGTGCGAGTAATTCGACCCGGGTCAGGCTGTCCAATCCGAGGCCGCTGTCAAACGGGGTATCCAGTTCAAGTCCGTCGAGCAGCGTTGGACTCAGTTTCAGTTCGCTACCGAGCTTCCGAACGATACTGACTAGTTCTTCACTGCTTGTCTCCAGTCGGTTTCTTTTATTGTTGTCCATTTGCAGTATTCACGGAAAAACAGCCGGTCAGGAACAAATTCCTGAACCAATTTTTGGGCAGGTCATTTTAGTCGGATCGGTAGTGGTCCGCCAATCCCGCTGCCTTGGAAAACGGATCTTGGCAAGAAACCCGGGTGCAGCGTGCAATACTAGCGAAACCGCTTATTGGGTCTGTGCACGAATGCTTGTCAGGGTTTTGCTGACTTCCGGTACCCGATCCTGATGGATTTCCCTGTTCAGGTACATCATGGCTTCTGCAAGTGTTAAATAGCGAAAATCGTGGTTCTTTTCAGGAAGCACAGGGAGGGCTGGAAACCGGAATATGCAAAGACACTACTGGATATGTCATACTGGAGGACTGCATAATAATGATCAGTGATTAGCTGATCCGGAACGAAAATAAGGGCAGCGACAACAAAAACAGACCAGCAGATAGCATTCTCGTATCAAAGGGGCAGCCGTAGTCGGCTCGCCAATCCAATTCAGATGACAATGGCGACTGGGCAGTCGGGATGCCAGCATTCATGCTGGACCTGGTGCCAGGTGTTCAGGGCCTGTCAATTCGGCGGCGGGCAACGGGTCTGATGGATCACAGTGTTCTTGAAGAGTATTGCGGTCGGTGGGTTGCTGATTGGGGCGCCGTTGCAAACTCCCGACATGGAGTTTTGCCGAGCATGGCTGGTTAGCCCGGGGTAGGATATATAGTTCGTTCAGAGCTATTGATTTGCCCCTCACAACATCTGTGAACCTTAACTGCATCATTAAACGCCTTCGGTCGAATGATCGCAGATGCCGAACAATATATTTGAGAAAAACTCAGGGCTTGAAAAATGACAATTGATATCCTGCTGGCCGTAGTTGCAACTTCGGTCATCCAATCCATCTTCGGGGTCGGTGTTTTGCTTTTCGGAACCCCCA
>JANXGZ010000069.1 GCA_024958995.1 Methylococcales bacterium
CCAACTCTCATCCACCTGCAGGGGGAAAAACCAGAACCCCTGTTGATCTCAATACTGCTTCATGGAAACGAATCGACCGGTTTCTTCGCGGTCCAGTCACTCCTTCAGGAATATCAGTCCAGGCCTTTACCCCGATCGATCTCCATATTCATCGGCAACATCATTGCAGCGAAGGAAAATATGCGGAGACTGGATACACAGCCCGACTTTAACCGTATATGGCCGGGTACCGAACTAAGTGAATCGGATGAAACGAAACTTGCGGAAAGTGTGATCGACGAAATGGTACGCCGCAAGGTGTTTGCCAGCATTGATATCCACAACAATACCGGACTGAACCCCCATTACGTCGGCGTACATCGTTTTCAAGACCGGCATTTCCAACTGGCCCGCTTGTTCAGTCGTCTAGTGGTCTATTTCATCCGGCCCAAGGGCGTCCTTTCGGCTGCCTTCAGCAGTCATTGTCCTTCCGTGACACTGGAATGCGGCAAACCGGGGCAAAAATACGGTGTCAATCATGCCTTGGAATTTCTGCACAGTTGCCTCCATCTAACGGCAATACCCGATTGCCCTGTCGCTGTCGGAGATATGGACCTTTTTCACTTGATTGCCCAGGTCACCATCCTCGATCATATCAGCTTTGGCTTCGCCACTGATCAAACGGATCTGGAATTGATCAACAACATCGATCACATGAATTTCACAGAGATTGCCAGAGGCACCGTAATTGGAACAATCCGGACAGGTGGCAAAACTCCGCTGCTGGTCCGCGATGAATTCGGTACTGACGTTACATCAAGGTATTTCCAGGTTCAGGAGAATCAACTTGTTCTGAAAAGAGACATCATGCCATCGATGTTTGCACTAGATCCAAAGATCATCCGTCAGGACTGCCTGTGCTACGTCATGGAGAGAATTACTGCCCTACCGGAGAATCACGACCAATGATGCGCCCTCATTCCTGAGAAATGAACCAGTAATGTCCTAAACGGCCGGCCGGGCTTGGCATCAGCAATTTAAAGCCTTCTCCCGGGTCGTTTCGCCGAATCAGGCTGCCGTTTTCAGCACCAGCTTGATATAAAAATCCGGATTGTCCGCGGTCCCACCGGTCAGGATGTCGATTTTCGCATCGATGTTCTTGCCCGCCCCGATCTCGCTACCGAGTTCTCGCGCAACGTCAGACGGCAATTGCCCCAGGATCTCCCCGTCTGCAGTCAACACATTCACTCTGGCATAGGAAAAGGCGGTCTTCTCCTCTGATTCCTGGATCTGTAGCCGCAGCGCCGTATCGGCCGCCAGCCCGCTGATCGCCGTATTCCTCAGCGAACCATCAGAGTTCTCGGTAATCGATCCTCTGATTTCGGTAAAGATGGGTTTGCGATTCCGTTCCGTCATCGCGGCCATTTCCTTGCGGCGCACGTAAGGTAGCCAGATAACCCCTATCAGGAGGAAAGCGATCGTTGCAAAAAGAACCACATTCCCGGCAAAATCACTTGCACTCATGACTACTCTCTTCTTCGGTGAATGTCCGGAATAACACATATAGCCACCCGGACCGTGCTAGTTGTTAAGTTCGGCGATAAACGCAATCCTGCGTACATCAATTACCGAACCAATGGACTGAATATCCTATCACAAAGGTCATTCGTTTAGGGGAGATAAACACGCCAGCCTAATGGCACGGGACGTATCCAAGAACGGTTGTAAAACAAGTGACTGGAGCGATAGCGAGGAGGCTCTTCCAGACACTTCACTTCTGGGAAGAGCGGGTCATGGCTTTCCAATTGCAGCCAATTCCTGCTCGATCAACTGATCCATGACAGAAATGACCCCTGGGTGGGTTTTGGCAAGGCCACCGCCGGTCTGATACTTTCCATTGATCACGATCGCCGGAACCCCGGTGATCCTGTAACGCGCAGGCATGCTCTCTGCCTGTTTCAGATGCATCGCAACCGTGAATGAATTGTAGGCAGACTGGAAATCTTTCCTGGTCACGCCGTGCTCGGCAAAGAACTCGGCAAGCTGTTCCTCGGTTTGAAGCCTTCTTTGTTGCTGGTGTAGCGCGTGGAAAAAATCGGCATGGATCTTGTCGATCACGCCCAAGGCTTCCCCGATATAGTACGCGCGCGCGCCAGCTTCCCATTTCGAACTAAAGATTACCGGCTGGCGAATGAGACGGACATTGTCTGGCAGGTTCTTGGCCCATTTACTGAGGTGGGGTTCAAAACTGTAACAATGCGAACAGCCATACCAAAAGAATTCAATGACCTCCACCCTATCTATATCCTGGGTCGGTTGGGGGGGGATAACCTTGACAAAGCCCTCACCCTTACTAACGTCGGGAACACCAGCGTCGGCTGCCAGCAGGGCATTTACCAGCAAAAGCCCGAAAAACAATCCGGCCAGTCGGAAATAATGCATCTTCAATGTCTCTCTATGTCCGTTCTATTAAATCAACCCTTAGCGTAGGCTGGAAAGGAACGCGGAAACCGCATTGATCTCGGCTCGAGACATTCTGCCGGCGATGGTTCTCATCATGGCGCCGTCATCATTCTCACGCAGGCCATCCCTGAAATCGTTCAGCGACTTAATCAGGTATGGCAGATACTGGCCCTTGACGGCCGGAAAACCAGCCGGACCGTTCCCACTACCACGCGACCCATGGCAGGCATTGCATGCAGCCACCGTGGTCTCTTCGTTGCCAGCAATGAACAACGCCCTGCCCTCGGCGATAAGTTTCTTGGTTACCGGGATGTCCTCATCGTCGTCGAGGTACTGTTCTTCGTTCCGTTTTGCATATTTGGGACTCTGACTCTCGTAGAATGCGCCGAGGTCTTTCATATCCTCGTCGGACAGTCCTGCAGCCATTGCCTGCATGGTTGGGTCGGCCCGTTTCCCGTTTTTGAAATCCGCGAGTTGCCGAATCAGGTACTTTTCATGCTGCCCCGCCAGGCGCGGAAAAATCGGGGCCGTACTATTGCCGTCTTCCGCGTGACATCCAGCACACAGGGCTGCTTTCTGTTTTCCTGCCGTAATATCGCCCTGACCGTATGCACTGCTGCCGAAAGCGATAGTAATTACAAAGCACAAAAGATAGCTGATCCCCTTGCTCATGACCTGATTTCCCCACAAATTGCCTATAGAATGGGCCGAAATTCTACTCTAAATCTACCCATCACGCATCGATCATGAATAAGCTTTACCGTAATGCCCGTTTTATCCTGAGCGTACCCAACGTTGATCTCGCCCCTGCCGACATGGGGTTAGAAATCGCTTTTGCCGGTCGTTCCAATGCCGGAAAGTCGAGCGCGATTAATGCCATTACCGATCAGAAAAGCCTGGCTCGTACCAGCAAGACACCGGGTCGAACCCAACAACTCGTGTTCTTCGAGATCGATGAACAGAAAAGGTTTGTCGATCTACCGGGCTATGGCTATGCCAAGGTACCTACCAGAGTACAAAAACAGTGGCAACAATTCACCGAACGGTACTTCCAGAAACGAATCTCGCTTCGGGGAATTTTCCTGATCATGGATATCCGCCATCCGATGACAGCGTTCGACCAGCAGATGATTGATTGGTGTGCCTACTGCGGAAAATCTCTACACGTTGTCCTGACCAAATCTGACAAGCTGCGCTACGGTGCTGCCAAAACAGCTTTGCTCGATGTCGGCAGGCAACTGGACAGAATCAGCGTACCAACAACGGTACAGCTTTTCTCGGCCACCGCGAAAACGGGCATCGAAGACGCGCACGCTGTGCTCGACGATTGGTTCGGCGACGGCGAAAAACCCAATCCTAATCATGAAATACCAGAGTAGACACGCGCCGGCACTGCCCTGCAGACCATCCCAAATCGGCTGACAAAACCGTGACATGAATCCCCGCAAAGCTCTGTTATCCGACGCTGACATCGTCTATGACTTTAGCTCCTTAGAAGAACACTGGAAGAAATTGCGGTCACTGGGCCTGCTCCACCTCCTTCTGGGGTCGGCCGGACTGGCTTTGCAGCATTTCTCCGAAGCATTCAGCAAGGAACCGTCCGGCCTGCTGCTGCTCGCGGCGGGCCTCTTGCAGGTTTCTGCCGCCGTTTTTTATTGCCGGGGTTGGAAAGCCTTCTGGGCTCAGCTCGGGACTGGCCTCCTATACATGCTCGCGGCTGTTGTGTTCCTGAAAGAATTCCAGCACGGATGGACCTTTCAGCCGCTGATCCTGGGGGGGATTCTGGTTATGTCAGGCATGCTCCGGTCTATTTCCGCCCTGCACCAGGCGGGTAGTCCGGCCTGGAGGTGTCGTTTGCTCAACGGAACAACCGCGATCCTCATCGGTTTCCTGACGATGGCCGGCTGGCCTGTGTCCGGACCAGAGGGGTGTAATCTGGTGGTCGTAACCGAACTGATTATCTCTGGAGGTTCCACCGTATTCTTCGCGATGGCACTCGGAAAAAGATCCGCAGAAGGCCGATAAGTCCCGACGACCCGATCCAACTGTCATCCCGGGAGTCAGGCTCGCATCTTCATCCCAGCAAGGTAATCTCCAGCCCGTCGTGCGATTAGGTTGCAGGCAAGATTTCCGCCAAACCTTGCCGGAACCACCCGCAGTGAAATAAAGCCGAGCAAGATACGCGACCAGCAGGCTTGCATGACTTCCTCACCGCTGTCAGCAAGAACCTGATCCAGGTACCGACTGACAACCCTGGTCGCAATGGCCGAATGCCCTGAGGAAATATTATCAATTGAAAGGTGTAAGCGAACGATGGTGGCGTCGATTGCCCAGTATTCCATCGACTCCGCAAGCCGTCGGTAACCGGCACCCAGCCCGCTCAATTCAATTGCCAAGTTCAGACCGATTATTTCCGGTAGGAATGAGCGGGGAAATTGGGAAATGGCGAGCAGGTAAACCGGCAGGTCAAACGCACCACCAACGAAGTTCTTGTCGACAGAGAAATGGCGCTCAGATATTTCCGGTAGGTCAACGCCCAAACTGTCCAATAGCCGCCGGTAAATGAGCGGGTGGTTGCAAAGCTGGTCGCCGTCACCAACTTCATCTGCAAAAATCTTCCACAAAGGGCCGGAAACCGGTGACGACTCGAGCCCTGGATCACTCACGTTCTGCAACCAGCAGCCGTCCACCAGTACTGTCGGAGCAAACTGCTGGATGAGCCAAACCCATTCACCTCGATCAAGCCGCGGCCTTCCGTCCAAGGGCTTGTATGCATCCACCTGGCAACGGTAGATTTGCTCGATGCGAGCATGGAAAAGCTGATGATCAAACGGGAAGAAGGTCAGATCCCGATTCAATCCCAGCGTCAAAGCTAATTTCGAGTAACGAAGACAACGCCTTGCGTAACGCCGCGCGTGTGACAAAACCCCGGGATGTTCCCGAATATTAACCAGTTGGTAGAACAGCTCCGCCTTTCCTGGGCACGGCGACTTTGTGGTTACCGTGATTCGATCGTCACCTGGGGGCTGGTTACGGCGGTTAACATTGTCAACAGTCATGGACCCTGAGTCACGGCAGCCGGGCTTCGCCGATTCAGCGGCAGAATGCAGCCAGTCTCTAATGGTCGCTAGTTCCGCCGACGAAAAAACCCCGAACATGGGGCCGTTTGGAGAAAGAACGCTTTCAAAAAAGCGGCTTTTATCCGGATCATCCAGATTAAACCATTGCGACTGTACCAAGGCCTCCAGAAACCCCGAGTTTTCATCCAGGGAACCAGAGAACCAGTCGTCAAGACTTTTTCCCGCCAGGCTGATCCGATGGTGGAAGCCCCGGCCATGGAGAGCTTTTTTCCTGAACAGATCAAGAACCTTTTCTGCCGGCAATGGGCGTAGCCCGACCCTCGCCAGAAATACGGACCAGAATTCTCGATCCGCGGAAATATAGAGCCGTATTCCATCGGCAATTCTTTTGCAGGCGCTTTGATCCGGCCCATACTGTAATGCGTCCACCAAAAACCGCTGCACGGCTTCCCGACCAAGCAGTTCCATACCCTGCCTTCTGGACTCGATCAGCGTGTGATAGCTATTGGCCAAGCCGTTGTCCCTGATCCATTGAACCACCCATGGTTCCATCATTACCGATAAACCGGCGACACTAGCGAGTGTATAGCCCAGTAATTCAGCTAGGTACTCTTCGTCGCAGCGCGCAAGACATAGCGGCACCAAGGCCAACTGGATAGCGCAACCGTACAGTCTGTCATCCCAACCCGCATCCAACGACGGTACAACGATACCTGCGGAATGCATAAGCAACTTGTAGGCGGCGACATCGGATTTTATACCTGGCTCCGACAGGCTCGCCTTGTACAGCCTGAATAGGGTCGAGGCAATCTCCGTATCGTTATTACGGGCTTTTGAAAAGCCCTGTAGCCAGCAATGTCCCTGCAGGGCGAAAGGGGCAAACTGCAAAACTAATTCCCGACAGTCACTGGCTACGAGGCCGGGAGGCCTTGTTAGTGTTGGCAACACTGTTAGGTCGATTTCAACCTTGCCTCCGGCGATATCTGGCAGACTCAGGACTCGCGCCCGAGCCTTTGAAAGCTCATGGCGAAGCCGGTCTTTTGCAGAGGGAAGAAACTCAATGTATTTTTCCGGGTTTCGCAGACAGTAGAACAGTTCCTGATCACCCACCACTGTGTCTCCAATCATCGACACGGACTGTGAAAGCTGAGCGTTCATGCCTAATCCGGTTTCTCAATTAGGAAATCGCCGATGACCAGCGCATCCAGTCCCGTCGTCAAGAAAACGCTAACGGCATCTTCAACCGAATGCACAATCGGTTTCCCCATGACATTAAAACTGGTGTTCAGTAACACCGGAACCCCCGTTAGTTTATTGAATTCGGTCAGCAGATCATGGAACCGCTTGTTCCAGTCCTTGCGCACGGTCTGCAGACGGCCGGTGCCGTCAACATGGACCACAGCAGGAACCCTGTCGCGCATTTCCGGCCTGAAACGGAGTGTCCGCTCCATATAGGGAGTGAATTCATAGTTTTCAAAGTATTGATCACCGAATTCATCCAATATCGACGGGGCAAAAGGCCTAAATTCTTCACGAAACTTGACCGAGCCATTTATTTTTTCTTTCATGTCCTTGCGCCGGGGATCAGCGAGGATTGAACGATTACCCAGGGCCCGCGGCCCAAACTCGGCGCGGCCCTGCATCCACCCGATCAGTTTACCCTCCGACAGCAACCGGGCAGCCTCCATGTGGCAGCCAGCAGGCAAATGTCTAACCTCCATTCCTCGGCTGTACCGTATAACCCTAGCCAGGGTATCGGCCGATGCCTCGCTGCCAAGATAGGGGTTCATGGGTTGATCATCCGTCTTTCTGCTGCCCGGAAAAACCTTGTCACAAGCCAACACAGCCGCACCGACTGCCGTCCCATCATCGGCAGGCGCGGGCGGGATATACAGTCGCTGATATCCTGTTCGCTGAAGAATTTGTCCATTAAACGCCGAATTCAGCGCGCAGCCGCCACACACCACAAGATTTTTCGACAAACTTCGGGAGTGCAAATTATTGACTAACGCCAGCATCAACTCGGAAAAAAAATGCTGTCCAGTGTGGGCCAGATCGGCGGCATCCATGGGATGACATCCGGCATACTCCCGCTCCAGCGTATCCATTCCAGTACGAATATTCGCCAAATCCTGTGTCAAACGCAGCCCTTCGACTCCAATCATTAACCTGAAAAGGTCATAGATGCGCTGATCAAAGACCCCATAGGAGGCAAGCCCCATGACTTTCCATTCCTCCCCCTTGATCCAGTCGAAACCGCACAATTCGGTAAGTTTCATGTAGAAAAAGCCAAGGCTTTCAATCCCACCGAATTCCTGGCACAGCTTAACCTCGCCATTCCTATACCTGTAAAAGGCAAGAGAACCACGCTCGCCATAAGAATCGGCCACGAAACAATCCGCTTCTTCAAACGGACTGCCGTAACAAGCAAAGGCTGCATGGGTCAAGTGATGATCAAAATCCATGAAGTGCAGTTGCGTCGAGGGGAAGGTCTCGCGCAACATCCGAGAAAGGTTGATTCCACCCGATGACATCGCCTGCCTCTGGCAGGCAAGCATATGAAACAGCTTGTATTTTTCGAGAAAGGTTGACCGCTTGCCGAATCGTGAGCGCAAAAGGCCCTGTGGCGTAAAGTAGCGGGCCGCCTGGCAGAAATACTCGTAGAAAGGCCGCTTTCGACGCCAGTTGCGAGCAATAAAAAGCCGCTCCGCACCGAGGCAGTATTCCCCGAGCAGGTCGACAATCCGATATAGACTGTCGGGCTCGCAGTTGAGAGCCCGCTTCAGTTGCAGATGACGTTCCGTAGCTTCCGCAAAGAGCAGCTTGCGCGAAGAATCGACGATCGCAACCGCAGGATCATGGTAGGTAACCGAGAGCCCGATAAAATAGTCATTCTGACTGGCGCTGTCATTCATCGATGACCTTTTTCAGGAATCATGGTGAACCCGGATACAACCACGCACCGCATCACGGCAGACACACCTGTGACCGTCCAGGCTTTTCCAAGTATTATATAGACTGTCAAGAACGTTGTTTGCAGATTCTTTGCACCTGAAGAAGAAGGTCGGAAGATAACGTCGATCCGGCACCCGAGGCCTCGGGGAAAGCCAGATCGGAACCGGAAACAGGCAGAATTAAAACACAAAAAAGGACAACGAATGAGTAACTCTGCTGCCAGACCTCCGAAATCAAGACGTCCTCCCTGTTACCTACTAAGCTTGTTGATCCCTGTCTATTCCTTTATGTTCGTGCTGACCGGGCCCCATTCGGCTTTATCGGCGTTTCTATGGGTTCTACCCATGTGGTTCACGGTTCTGCTTGATATGTGGAGCACCCAGAGCCCTGTCCGGTCCACGGCTGAAAAACAGGGACTTTCCTACAACTGCATCCTTTATGTTCTGGCAGCACTGCAAATAGTGACTATCCCGACGTTACTGCAGATGGCGACAGATCTAAAATTCGCCACACCCTTAGACTGGACGACCAGCGTCATGAACCTTTTTGCAATCAAGGTCATTGTCGGCACCAGTTCGAGTTTTTCCGGTATCGTTGTTGCTCATGAACTGATCCATCGCGGGGACGCATTCAATCGTAATCTAGGACGTCTTCTGCTTTCTCTTGAATGCTACGAACATTTTGCGACAGAGCACATACTGGGACATCATAGGAATTTTTCCCGCCGCACCGACCCGGCAACAGCCCGCTACGGAGAAAGCTTCGAGGCCTTTTGGCGACGAACCGTTCCGGCGCAGTTCCAGAACGCTTGGGCACTGGAAAACAAGAGACTGAATCTGCCACACGGGTTTAGTGCCGACAGTCGTTACCTTGAACATCGGGTCGCCCAGGGTATGGTATTCGAATCTGGCTTACTGGTGCTGGTGTTCTTGCTATCCGGCGTGGTTGGAGTGGTCGCGTTTGCGGTACAGGCAATCGCGGCAATCCGTAAACTAGAAGCCGTAAATTACATCGAACACTGGGGGCTGGAAAGCGTTTCCCAACAGCCCCAGAGCCAGCTTTCATGGGACACAGACTCCTGGTTTACGCTGAGTTCGATCGTGGGGCTGTCACGGCATTCCGACCATCACCGCAACGCTTGCAAACCCTACCATGAACTTGAGCACACGCCAGAAAGTCCCAAACTTCCCTATGGTTATTTCGCTTCTGTATTTCTAACCGTTTTTTTCAACCTGCGCTTCCAGAAACTTGCCCGTCATCAACTTCAGCAAATGGAGCTACAGATGGTCGAGCCGGATGCTATCGGCCGCTGACCATTGTCATCGAACCGCTTTTCCCAGGCATACTCAAAGTCATTATCCTGGAGTATAATCGCCGATTTTTCGGTCCCGCTGGTCTGCTTGTCGCAAAACGTGAGCTTAGCGAAATCGAAGCCCCGTTCGAACACGCGGCGTGGGTTTGGAAAGGAGTTACCATGGCCGCACACTGTAACAATTCAAATCTTGCTCCCCATCCATATACAATCTGTTAATCAGTTGGAAACCTGAATCCAGGTACTTGGAAAATAACTGATGAGTAAACAAGAAAAAAAACTGTACATGACCGTTCTGATGACGCCTGAAATGGCCAATTTTTCCGGAGTTATTCACGGCGGATCCATCTTGAAACTGCTTGATCAGGTCGCCTATTCCTGTGCCGCTCAGTATTGCCGCAGCTATGTTGTCACCGCATCACTCGATCAGGTAATTTTCAAGCAGGCCATTCGGGTCGGGGAACTGGTCACCTTCAAGGCCAACGTAAACTACACCGGCAAGACTTCGATGGAGATCGGCATCAAGGTTGTGGCTCAAAACCTAACCTCCGGCGAGGACCGACATACCAATTCATGCTATTTCACGATGGTTGCCAAGGGAGAAGATGGAACACCCGTGCACATTCCCCCACTCCTCTTAGAAACCGAGCTGGAACAGAAATTGTTCAAAGCTGGCGAAATGCGTAAGAAAATGCGCAAGGAAATCTACGAACGAAACCGTGCGCTGCACGTAGGCATCCCGGACGGTTCCTGAACTAGCGACAAAACACAACGGAAGCGTTGTTAGGGTGAGTCTTGCTTGGCCATCGCCAGGTAGCGGGCATAGGCTTCCTTTGCTGCCGACCTGTAACCTTCGCTGTTCAAAACCTGCGATCGATAGAGTTCCATC
Organism: Methylococcales bacterium; assembly: GCA_024958995.1. GTDB lineage: Bacteria > Pseudomonadota > Gammaproteobacteria > Methylococcales > UBA1147 > UBA1147. Next base: position 10,679 of record JANXGZ010000069.1, read on the forward strand.
CCTGCCTCCGGCAGTTGGTTATGGCGGGCTGGCACATCGACCAGGTACGAGTCGATTCCGGACGGCTGACGGTCCCGGATTCGTTCCATGAAGTCCAGCAGGTTTCTCCCAACCATCCAAGTCACTTCGCCGCTCTGCTGTCTCAACTGGGTTACCGGTGCCTGATACTCAATC
>JANXGZ010000093.1 GCA_024958995.1 Methylococcales bacterium
GTGATGCTGTGGATCGCCTACCAGGTCAATACCAAGCCTCGTCCAACCAGTACCGACGATTGGGAAGTTTTTCACCTGCAACAGAAGGTTGATTTTCAAAACCTGGTTGAACAGGACTACCCGAACCCCGATGACCCCCATTTTTTCCAAGGGCCGGAAGAGACCTATCGCCATCGCGTGGGTTTTGGACTGACCGACAACCGATACAATCACGATCAGATTATCAGTGAAACTGATCTCTGTATTTTCTGTCACAACCAGGGTCGTGATTCCTGTTCCACGGGTGTTACAGACAAACACGGGACGATTAAAAAGAACCCACTGGGTATTGAATTAAAGGGTTGTCCTCTCGACGAACACATCTCAGAATTTCAGTATCTGCACATGCAGGGTGACGCGGTCGCTGCTCTTTCGACCCTAATGATCAACAACCCCATGTGTCCCGGCACCGGCCACCGGATCTGCAATGACTGCATGAAAGGCTGTATCTACCAGAAACAGGATCCAGTCAATATTCCACAGATCGAAACGCGAGTACTCACCGATGTATTGGACATGCCATGGGGCATCGAGGTTTTTGGCCTTCTGACCCGCTGGAATCCATTGAATATTCGGCGCCCTTACCAGCTTCCATTGAATGGTAAACGCGTGCTGGTCGTGGGGCTGGGGCCGGCCGGTTACACCTTGGCGCATTATCTCGCAAACGAGGGCTTTGGTGTTGTGGCCGTGGATGGTCTCAAACTGGAACCGCCTCCGCAGTCGCAGGTGGGTGAGGATTTTCAGCCCATCGCAAGCTGGGAAACGTTCACCGAGCGCTTGGACCAGCGCATCCTCGAGGGCTTTGGTGGAGTGTCCGAATATGGTATCACCGTCCGCTGGGACAAGAATTTCCTGAGGCTTTTGTATGTGACGATGCTACGCAAGCAGGGTTTCGCATGCTATGGAGGTGTGCGCTTTGGCGGCACGATTACGTTGGACGATGCGGCGGATCTGGGCTTTGATCATGTGGCTGTGGCCAGTGGGGCCGGTAAACCCACGATCGTGCCGATGAAAAATAACCTTCTGCCCGGTATTCGCAAGGCCAGTGATTTCCTCATGGCCCTCCAACTGACAGGGGCCTGTAAGGAAGACAGTCTCACCAACCTGCAGGTGCGTTTGCCGGCGCTGGTTTTGGGCGGGGGATTGACGGCGATCGATACAGCGACAGAGCTGATGGCCTATTACCCCGTCATGGTCGAACAAGTTGTGAAGCGGAGCGGAATTCTCGAATCAGAAGGCCGGTTGGAATCCTATCTGGAACGGCTGATGGGAGAAGAAAAGGAGATCTACGAGACTTACATCGACCATGGCCAGGCAGTGATCGCCGAAAAGCAAGCTGCTGCAGAAGAAGGGAGAGAACCCAATCTCATCAAGCTCGTTCGGGGCTGGGGCGGTGTCACCATGATCTATCGGCGCACGGTCCAGGAATCCCCTGCTTATCGCCTCAATCATGAGGAAGTCGCCAAGGCGCTGGAAGAAGGAATTTACTTTATTGAGCGAGTTTCGCCCGTCGAGGCCATTGCTGACAGCTACGGCTCCGTCGAAAAGATACGGGCCAAATACCAGGATTCCGGAGAAGAAGTCGAACTGCCTTGCCGCTCCTTGATGGTCGCCGCAGGCACCAGTCCCAATATCATTTATGAATTGGAACATCCAGGTACCTTCGACAATGACGGTTATTTCTTCAAACCTTTCGATGCTTCATCGAGTAATGGAGAGATCAAGTTGACGGATGACAAGGATCCTTTGGAATCCTTTTTCACCTCGTATAGCAAAGACGGTTTGACGGTCAGCTATTACGGTGATAACCATCCTGCCTATGCCGGTAACGTGGTGAAGGCGATGGCTTCCGCTCGGAACGGCTATCCGAAAATCGTCGATCTTTTTCAGGCGCAAATCAGCGACCTGGATCCAGCTGGGCAAACCGAAAGGGATCAGCAATTCGGCGGCATGTTGGAGCAGTTGGATGACCAGTTGAAGGCGCGCGTAGTCGAAGTGAATCGGCTCACCCGTACAATCACTGAAGTGGTCGTGTATGCACCGTACCAGGCTCGCAAGTTCGAACCGGGTCAGTTCTACCGTTTGCAGAATCTCGATGTCAACGCACCCGTCGTGAAGGGCTTCAGAATGTCGATGGAAGGCATAGCGCTCACCGGGGCGTGGGTGGACAAGGAGAAAGGACTGCTTTCGCTGATCGTATTGGAGATGGGGGGGTCTTCGAACCTGTGTGCCTACCTTCAGCCGGGTGAAGAAGTGGTGTGCATGGGGCCGACGGGAACACCCACGATCATCCCATCAAACTCGAATGTGGTTCTGTTGGGCGGTGGCCTTGGCAATGCAGTGCTCTTCAGTATCGCCAAGGCCTGTAAAGAGGCAGGATCGAAAGTTCTCTATTTCGCAGGGTATAAGAACGGGGAGGATCTGTTCAAACGCGACGAGGTTGAGGCGGCCACTGATCAGGTGATTTTTTCCACTGACATGGGTGATTTTATCGAGCCCCGGAGGCCACAGGATGCCCATTTTCGGGGCAATATCGTGCAAGCCATGATCGGTTATTCGAATGGTGATTTCGGTGACAAATTGTTTCCGTTGCAAGAAGCAAAGCATCTGGTAGCCATCGGTTCCGACCGGATGATGGCCGCGGTCAAGGCAGCACGCCACGACCCAGAGTTATTGCAGCCGCATATGGGAGAACACGTGGCAATCGCTTCGATTAACTCGCCCATGCAATGCATGATGAAAAAGGTCTGTGCCCAGTGTCTGCAGCGTCACGTAGATCCAGAGACTGGTAAAGAGGAGTTTGTGTTTTCGTGTTTTGACCAGGACCAAAAGATGGATGACGTGGATTTTAAGTTCCTCAACTCGCGGCTCCGCCAGAACACGGTCCTTGAAAAGCTAAGCGCCAATCTGATTGGTATGATGACCGATAGCGCGGATCTTCCCCACATTTGATCTGGAGCTAATTTAGTGGTTGCCCTCTATCGGCCCTCACTGTAGAAAAGCATTATTTGAGTACAATGAATGTAAATTGTATCTTGATTGAAATTCTCTCCTTCGGGAGGCACTAAGTAATTAAGCTAATGTCCAACGAATAGGAAAACTGTCATGACTTTTGTTATTGGTGAAGATTGCATTAATTGTAAATTTACGGATTGCGT
>JANXGZ010000007.1 GCA_024958995.1 Methylococcales bacterium
CCGGTTGATGAAATACCCGTCCTGTTTTTGCCGCGCCCTAATGACATTCGTCTGTTGAACGATTTGATCCTTGCCCGCTACGATCTTTTGGTAGCGTCGCAGAGTGAACTTCAAATCATCGATCGCCTCATCGTCCGTTGCCGCCGAATTCATAATGGGCGTGATAATCAAGCCCACGGTAAAGACTAAACACAGGGCCAGTAACGACAACGCGAGGGTTCTCTGCTTCTCATTGCTCAGTTCACTGATCACTTTTCTTTCTCCGAGTCACTTGGGTTGCAATCTGGAAGCGTTCCATACCGCTCTTTCTATCCTGACTGACGGGGGAAATAAAGCTGGTCTGCGTGAAAATCGGAGAGTCCTCCAGGATTCCGATCATATTGGAAGCCTGCGGGGATTGGCCATGAATCTGAAGCTTGCCGTTGCTGTAGTTGAAACGGGTCAGCCAGGTATTGTTCGGAACCCGTTCGGTGAGTTCGCTGAGAATTTCAACCATATCGGGGTTATTGGTTTTCTTGGTCAGCAGGGTGTCTGTCGCCCGAAGTATCGCTTCGGCTTCTTTCTTCAGGGTCAGTATTTTCGTGGCGACCTTTTTTTCCTTCCTGACCTTGCTGTCAAGTTCATCGATGTAACCGTCTTTCATGTATGCAGGCACAGCACAGGCGGCAATAACCAAGGAGACCAAAAGGGTGATCAACACGCCATGCATTTTTCGCCTGCGGTTGCCTGGCTTTTTATTTTTGTCGTCGGGCAGTAGGTTGTAGTGCAATAATGACTTTTCCTGGACCCCACTCTCAATGACGTCAACCCGCCCAGGATGAAGCCCAACACCCGCAAGCCGCTCCAGCATCGAGTCGAGTTTTTCACGCGGCGTCAGTACCAACCCCACCTTGAATTGGTTGAGGCCGGATTTCTTCTCGACTGTCCGCGCGTCGTAGTACACCTCTTCGATCTTGAACGGCGTCAGCCGTTCCATTTCAAAACCAATTACCTGATGTAAATTGGATTCTGCCGCTATTGGCAGAGAAACAACCTGGTACAAGGCCTGCCCAATATTCAGACGCAAGACAAGAGGCAAGTCCTGCAGTTTCGGGTTCAATTGCAGTAATCCATCCCAGGCACTTGGATTAGCCGTGTTCGGCAGTATGTGGGAGAACTCGCGGCCTGGCTCGCTAGTGACCAGTTGCAGGCTGAATTGATCGCCGCTTTCCGAAACCTCGAGGAAATCGTAAGAATCAGCCACCATTTTTTTGACCGCCTCAGGCATTGCGGCAAGAAGTTGTGTCCCCCACCAGTGCAGGAAACCGCGAATATCCAGGTTAATTTTTGTATCCAGTCTGATCATCGTGAAAGGGACCTCGGACTCTCAAGCATGATGTATCTCCAAAGACATGGTAGCAGTGACCGTAGCTCGTGATAAGGGCTGCGAATCAATCAAAAGGATTCAAATAACCAGCGCTGCTCATACAGGCGGACCCAAGGCTACATCAGGCCGCCTTCAGGATCGGTCATCGATGTCCTGCCCAACAACCTGTACCGAATCCATGAACAATGAATTCTTGTTTGGGAACTGCGTTTTCCATTGCAGGAATTGAAAGGGTGTTTTTTCACTGCGGGTGCTTTTTTTCAACACCGCGAATACCCCCGCCTGGTCTCCTCCCGGCAACAATGCCTCGGCGTAAACGCTGAACACTGAACCCTTCGTGGTGACAGTGCCAATGCCTTCGAGACTAATAGGGGATATCGGCTCAGCAATGGCGCTCATGCTGCGTTCGTTGATGTAACCTTCCAGCGTATCACTGTGAACCCCCGGTAACACGCGCAAGAGTTCCGCCGAGGCTCGAGTCGGGTCTATCCCGTTAGAGCCTGTGTAAACCGTCAGGTAGGGCTTGATCGACTGATAGAGCTTGTTGGAAAATCCCAAAATCATCTGTAGTTCCGAGACTGTTTGCAACGATTGATTACGGGGGCCATAATCCAGTCCCGCGTCGAAGTAGTCGTCTTCTTCCGCGCCATTGATCTGCCTAAATGGATCCGTGTCCCGCCAGTCGATGATTGCATCGGCTATGGAGGCGGCACTCTCTGCGCTTTCACCCACGTTTTCAAGCAAGTTGGCCAGCAAGGGCGCCTTGGCATGGTTGATATCGATCTTGCCGGCCTCGTCATGGATGCTGACTCGCACCCGGGCGCCGGCGAAGGGGAATTCATAAACGCTACCATCGCTGCGCCACTGTTTCGTCTTGTCCTTGGCAGTCAGATACATCATGGCGTAATAGATCCCTGCCTCGGCCACCGGACTGGCAGTAGAACGGCTCTTGACGTTCCGCACCAGATCAATTCCACGGCGCATGTTGAGGGAGAAGCTGCCGGCCATGACGGTGAGAATCACCAGAACCCAGAGCACCAGAATCATGGCTACCCCACGGTTGTGAACAGGTGCCGCACGGTTATCCATAATCACGCGCCTAGTTGAGCAAGGGGCCGCCGAAAGAGGTTGCCGAACCAGCCGTTTTAACGGTCCAGTCAACCAGCTTAGGGCTAACGACAATGGGGGGCCAATAACGCCCGTCCTGCATCTGGATCACGATTCGCACCAGAAGCGGCATGAAGTCCTTACCCTGCCAATCCCCCTTCCAACTGGCATCGGACGCTTCTGCTTTCGCTTCGTCGGTGCCGTAGTAGTTCAGTTTAAAGCTGTCGATACCGGGCAGCAGACGTACGTCCTCAATGGCATTCTCATTGTCGTTCAGCGATGGATAGAAACGCCGGATCCTGGCGACCAATTCACTGGATTTTTCGGCTTCGACAACCTCCAGTCTGAAATGATGGATGCCTCCCTGTAACGAGCTAAAGGGTAATTCGGAAACGAACTCGATCGAGTGGCCTGTTCCGGAGAACGAAAAGACCTTGTCTTTGGAAGAGAAATTGTCGAACACGGGTCTTGCTGCGCTGATGTGATGTCGAAGGAAGTTGTGAACACTCAGCATCCGATCGACCTCGGCACCGCGCTTTTCTCCGGAATCCCAGATTCGGGTACCCATGCGGATGGTCCCGAACAGTAGTGTCATCATGATTGATAGCAGGGCCATGCCGATCAGAATCTCAAGAAGCGTGAAGCCGGCCTGGGGCCGTATTTGGACATGGCCTCGTAAACCGCTCATGGAGAGTTCACGGCTCAGGTCCCCGGACCGAAGCGCAGGGTTTCGAG
>JANXGZ010000024.1 GCA_024958995.1 Methylococcales bacterium
GCGGTACTGTTCAAGCTGAGCCGGGTGATCAGCGACAATCCGGTCGATGATCTTTTCGATCGCACCGCTGTCGGTAATCTGTTTCAGCCCCTTTTCCTCGATGATCGCATCGGCGTCGCCGCCGAATTCCCACATGATGTCAAAAACCTGCTTGGCAATTTTCCCGGAGATGGTGTTGTCATCGATCCGCCCGAGCAGTCCAGCCAGGCTGTCAGCACCGATGGGGCATTCGGCAATCTCCAGTCCATCCCTGTTCATGGCACCGGTGAGATCCACGATGACCCAATTCGCACACATCTTGGGATCACAGCCTGAAGCCTTGACTGTCTCCTCGAAAAATCCCGCGAGTTCCTTCGATATGGTCAGAAGAAATGCATCATCCTTGCTGAGTCCGTACTGCTCCTGGAATCGTTCCTGTTTCTGATCCGGCAGTTCTGGAAGTTCTTTCCGGACCTCGTCCAGGCATAGAGAATCGATCTCGAGAGGCAGCAGGTCCGGGTCGGGAAAGTAACGGTAGTCATTTGATTCTTCCTTGCTCCGCATCGGTCGTGTTTCGTCACGGTTGGCATCGTACAGACGTGTTTCCTGCACCACCCGCCCACCTCCATCGATCAGATCAATCTGCCGTTCAACCTCGTGATTGATTGCCTTCTCGACAAAACGGAACGAGTTAAGATTCTTGATCTCGGTCCGCGTTCCGAACTCCACCTGCCCCCTGCGCCGCACCGAAACATTGGCATCACAACGGAATGACCCCTCCTGCATGTTGCCGTCCGAAATCTCAAGGTATCGCACCAGAGCGTGAATTTTCTTCATGTAGGCAACCGCTTCCCGGGCCGAGCGCATATCAGGCTCCGAAACGATTTCCAGCAATGGAATGCCTGCCCGATTCAAGTCTATGCCGCTCAACCCCTGGAAATCCTCGTGCAGGGACTTTCCAGCATCCTCCTCAAGGTGGGCTCGAGTGATCCCTACGATTTTTTCATCTCCATCCACCAGAATGGAAAGCTGCCCTTTCCCTACTACCGGCAACTCAAACTGACTGATCTGGTAACCCTTTGGCAGGTCGGGGTAGAAGTAGTTCTTGCGGGCGAAGATTGATCTTGACGCAATCTCCGCGTCAACGGCGAGGCCGAACTTGACTGCCATGTGAACGGCTTCCCTGTTCAGAACCGGTAGCACACCGGGAAGACCCAGATCAACTGCACACGCCTGAGTATTGGCCACCGAGCCAAAAGCGGTCGATGCCCCGGAAAATATCTTCGATTCAGTCGACAGCTGTACGTGAATTTCCAGCCCAATCACAGTTTCCCATTCCATCAGTCGGCTTCCTTATTCAAAACCGTTTGGACAACGCAAGTGCCAGTCCGTCACGCCCTGGTAACGGTGGGCCACGTTCAACAAGCGTCCCTCGGAAAAGAAATTTCCGATCAACTGCATGCCGACCGGCTTGCCGTCGACAAATCCGACCGGCATCGACAACGCTGGAATACCGGCCAGGTTGACGGCAATGGTAAAGATGTCGGAAAGATACATCTCGACCGGATCACTGGTTTTTTCACCGATCCCAAAAGCCACGCTGGGCGCAGTCGGCGCAACCAGAACGTCAACCTGTTCAAAGGCATTATGGAAATCCTGGCTAATGAGACGCCGCACCTTCTGGGCACGAAGATAATAGGCATCATAATAGCCGGCAGACAGCGCGTAGGTTCCCATCAAAATCCGACGCTTCACTTCCGCACCAAACCCTTCTCCACGGGAACGCGTGTATAGGTCGAGCAAATCGTCAGGATCTTCGCATCGATGGCCGAAACGGACCCCGTCAAACCGGGACAGGTTTGAGGAGCATTCGGCGGGTGCAACAACATAATAGACCGGGACCGAGAACCCGACATTCGGTAACGATACCTCCTTTACATTCGCCCCCTGCCGCTGATATTCCGCGATTGTGGTTTCCAGCAAGGCAGCAATCTCTGAATCCAGATCCTGGTCGAAGAATTCGCTGGGAACTCCGATCGTCAATCCCTCGACCCCATCGTCGAGGCTCGCACGATAATCCGGCACCGGATGGTCCACACTGGTTGAATCACGCGGGTCGAAACCGGCCATCGCTTGCAACAACATGGCGGCATCCTCGGCGGTGCGGGAGAGCGGCCCGCCCTGATCCAGGCTTGAGGCAAAGGCAATCATCCCGTAGCGAGAAACCCGGCCATACGTCGGTTTTATGCCAGTAATTCCACAGAAGGATGCCGGCTGGCGTATCGAGCCTCCGGTATCTGTCCCGGTGGAAACCGGGACCAGTCGTGCGGCCACCGCGGCTGCCGAACCTCCCGATGAACCACCTGGAACGGCGGTCAGATCCCAGGGATTCCTGACCGGACCGTAATAACTGGTTTCATTGGAAGACCCCATGGCAAACTCATCCATGTTCAGCTTTCCGAGCATGACCATACCGGAATCCTGCAAGCGACTGACCACGGTCGCATCGTAGGGCGAATAAAAATTGTCCAGCATCTTCGAGCCGCAACTGGTCTTGATCGACCGGGTACAGAAGATATCCTTGTGGCCAATTGGGATCCCGGTTAGGGGCCCGGCCGTTCCGTGTGCAATCCTTTCATCCGCCGCACGGGCGTCCGCAATTGCCTCGCCTTCGGTAACCGTGATGAAACAGTTGAGTTCTTCGTTGAATTGACTGATCCTTGCCAAAAAGGCTCGGGTTACTTCAACGCTGCTGAATTTCCTACCTTGCAGCCCGGCCGAAATTTCGGCAATGGTTTTGTCATGCATGCTCAAGTTCTGTGACTACGACTTTGAATGTTTCAGGACCCTTCTCGATTCTACTGTAACCACTAATCAACCTTACTCGATGACCTTGGGCACCAGGTACAACCCTGCTTCAACCTGTGGTGCCTGCGACTGAAACAATTCACGCTGATCCTGTTCCGTAACCTGATCAACCCTCAACCGCTGAACCTGGTCCATGGGATGCGCCATCGGCGTCACTTCATCAGTCTCTGCCGAATTCAGCTGATCCACAAGACCCAGAATACCCCCCAGGTCACGGACATACCCATCGATGTCCTGTTGTTCGATTTCTATGCGAGCAAGCGCCGAAATCTTTTTAACATCCTCAATACTTAAATCCACAACGTTTTCCCCTTGAAACCAAACGCCCAGTTACCTTGCCCGCCTTCGTGCCATCAACACGTCCTGATCGGCTAGATCTGCAGACACCGCCTGCCTTGAACCCTCGCAAAGCTCGCGTCATCACCGATGCCGCTGGATTCAGTCGACCGTTAGGGCCTCTTCATCCTGGTATTCCCGCAGCCAAACATGGAAATGAGTCGGCTTACCCGTCCAAATGAGCCATAATAACCTCAGCGATCCCGCTTCCTACCCGGTCATTGAGAATTACGGCCAAGGCCGTAGCATTATAAGATCAGCACAGGATCTGCGAACAAGCCGCGGAGAGATTTTGAAGGATCTCCCGGAAAATACGGTTACAGGAACAAGCCAAAATAGCTGAATGAATCTTCCGTCATGATACCTGACGTCTTGCCGAAAAGCCCACCCGATTGTTAAAGTAGCGAACTTTATAAATGGAACTTCCAACATGCTGAAACGACTTCGCGGATTATTTTCCAACGACCTGTCGATCGACCTGGGGACAGCGAACACGCTGATCTATATTCCCGGCCAGGGAATCGTCCTGAATGAACCTTCGGTCGTAGCAATCCGCAGTGACAATGTACGGGGAGCCAAGACAATCGCTGCGGTGGGTTCCGATGCCAAAATGATGCTTGGACGTACACCTGGGAACATCACCGCAATCAGGCCTCTGAAAGACGGTGTGATCGCAGATTTCACCGTAACGGAAAAAATGCTTCAGTACTTTATTCACAAGGTACACGAAAGCAAAATCCTGCGCCCCAGCCCAAGAGTACTGATTTGCGTCCCCTGCGGCTCTACCCAGGTGGAACGCCGGGCAATCAAGGAATCAGCTGCCGGGGCAGGAGCCCGTGAAGTCTATCTGATCGAGGAACCTATGGCGGCGGCGGTAGGTGCAACCCTGCCTGTTGACCAGGCAAAAGGCTCCATGGTTCTCGATATTGGCGGCGGAACGTCGGAAGTCGCCGTAATCTCCCTGAACGGAATCGTCTATTCCGCATCCGTACGGATCGGCGGTGACCGTTTCGACGAGGCAATCATCAATTATGTACGGCGAAATTACGGAACACTGATTGGCGAATCAACTTCGGAGCGCATCAAACACGAAATCGGAACGGCCTATCCCGGCAGCCAGGTCGAGGAAATCGAAGTCAACGGACGCAACCTTGCCGAGGGCGTCCCTCGTCATTTTACGCTGAATAGCAATGAGATCTTGGAAGCCCTACAGGAACCGCTGTCCGGGATCGTTGGAGCACTCAAGGTGGCACTGGAACAGACGCCGCCTGAACTGGGCTCTGACATTGCGAACAGCGGAATTGTCCTAACTGGCGGAGGCGCGTTGCTGAAGGACATTGACCGCCTGCTGGCGGAAGAAACCGGGTTACCGGTGATCGTTGCCGAGGATCCCCTCACCTGCGTAGCCCGCGGCGGCGGCAAGATTCTGGAAATGCTGGATGACAAGGGACCGACATCCTTTTCGCTGGAATAATTGACTGATCCAGCAAGGTCTGATCGACGCTGCAAATTCGGCATTCGTACCGAATATCGCTGAAAGGTAAACCAGCCATAAAGCTCATATTCTCCGAAGATTCGTCGATCAACCTCCGCCTGCTTCTGGCGGTTCTCGTATCGATTGCGCTGATGACGTTCAGCCAGCGCAGCAACTATCTCTCTCCGCTCCGTTCTGCATTGTCGATTGCTGTTTACCCTGTACAGTTCCTGGCCAGCCTGCCGCAACGCATCGGGGATGGGAGTGCGACCTATTTTGCCAAGCACAAAACCCTGATCCAGGAAAATCATCAGCTCAGGAAGAAGTTGCTGGTGCACCAAACCCGTTTACTCAAGGCCTCCGCACTGGAAAAGGAAAACATCCGGCTTCGAAACCTTCTCGACAGTTCCTTCAAGCTAGGAGAACAGATTCTGGTCAGCGAGTTATTATCAGTTAACCTGGATCCCTACAAGCATACGGTCGTAATCGACAAGGGCCAGCGCTTCGGTGTTTTTAACGGACAGCCGGTACTGGATACTTGGGGCATCATCGGACAAGTGTACCGCACCGGCCTTCTGCATTCCGAAGTCATTCTGATTTCGGATCCAGGGCACGCCATCCCGATCCAGGTAAACCGCAACGGGCTCCGAACAATCGCCGTGGGTACGGGCAAGATCAACGAACTTTCTCTGCCCTTTCTTCCCAACCACTCCGAGATTAAAGCCGGCGACCTGCTGATCAGTTCAGGCCTTGGAGGAACTTTCCCCCAGGGGTACCCGGTTGGGGTGGTCAACGAAGTCATTCCCCAGCCGGACAAACCTTTTTCCCTGATAAACGCCCGGCCTACCGCCCATCTGGACCGCAGCCGTGAACTGTTACTGGTGTGGACCAACAAGCAATCCATAGCCCTGTTGCCTGACGGACAATCTCAAATGGGTAGCCAACCCAGCAGCGATGAACTTCTGGAATAGCCAGGGAGCCAAGGCGATTCTCATCAGCATTTCTATCTCAATGCTGTTGCGAATTCTGCCCTTACCCCGCGACTGGCTGATTTTCAACCCGGACTGGATACTGCTGGTTGTAATCTACTGGTGCCTGTACATCCCAGAACGATTCAATATCGGCTCGGCCTGGATATTCGGACTGCTGACCGATGTACTGACCGGCCAACTACTTGGACAACAGGCTTTGGTCTATTCAGTCATTGCCTATATCATCGTCCGCCTACACCAGCGTATCCGCCTTTTTCCGCTGTCGCAGAAAACCCTGATCATCCTCGCCCTGTTGCTATTGGGCCAGACGCTCATTTTCTGGGTTCAGAATATACAGAACGCAGTCTACAGTGGCTGGCATTACATGATCCCTGCATTCACCGGGACCCTGGCCTGGCCACTGGTGTACATTGGCCTCGGGGGCTTGCATCACAGAGAAAAAATCGACTGAGCCCTGGACACAAACAACTTACTGCCAGCCCTCCTTCACCGAAATCAGGGATAAAAGCCGATCATGGTACGCCGTTTTACCATTAAGGATAGCTACCTTGAAAACCGCCTAATCATTAACCGGGTTGTGGCAGCTTTGGTGGTGATTCTGTTTCTCAACCTACTGTTGGCAGGTAGACTGATCTACCTGCAGATCTCAGGCCACGAGCATTATTCCAGTCTTTCTCAAAACAACCGAATCAAGATTTCCCCGCTACAGCCGACCCGTGGACTGATTTTCGACCGACAGGGGGAAATTCTCGCACAGAACATCACCACCTACAGCCTCGAACTAATCCCTGAACAGGTGGGCAACCTTGAGGAAACGCTAACCGGACTCCAACGACTACTGGACATTGATGATAGAGAAATTGAACAATTCAGAAGGCTGAGGAAAAGGAGCAAGCGTTTTGCCAGCATACCGCTAAAGTGGCGGATGACCGAACGGGAATTGGCTAAATTCTCGGTCCGGCGATTTCAGTTTCCCGGGGCTGAAGTACATGCCAGGCTCGCAAGAGACTACCCGTATGGCAACATCCTCGCCCATGTTGTAGGCTACGTTGGGCGGATTAACGAGAAGGAATTGAAATCGGTCGATCCAGCCGCCTACCGTGGAACCAACCACATCGGAAAAACCGGGATCGAAGCCTCGTACGAGACCATGCTGCATGGCAAAGCTGGTTACGAGGAAATCGAAACCAATGCCCAGGGAAGACTGATCAACAGGCTTGGACAGATTCCGCCTGAATCGGGGGTAAATCTTCACTTGACCCTCGATATCCAGATGCAGAAAGCAGCCTACAACGGCCTTGGAACGCATAACGGGGCAGTCGTGGCAATCGAAGCCAAAACGGGGAACATACTCGTTTTCACAAGTAAACCTGGATTCGACCCGAACCCATTTGTCCACGGTATCCCCGTAAAGGATTACGACCTGCTGCGTTCTTCCGCCGATCGACCACTCTTTGACCGGGCCCTGCGCGGCCAGTACCCGCCAGGCTCCACCGTGAAACCCTTTATCGGCCTTGCGGGACTCGAACATGGGGTCGTCGATATGAGGCACAGCATCTTCTGCCCGGGTTTCTACCAGTTACCCAATGTCAGCCACAAGTACCGCGACTGGAAGACATGGGGTCACGGTCATGTCGACATGAACGCTGCAATCACCCAGTCCTGCGACGTCTATTTCTATGGCCTTGCCTATTCCCTCGGAATCGAACGGTTATCCGGGTTCCTAAAGAAATTTGGCTTCGGTTCCAAAACCGGCATTGATCTTAGTGGTGAAAAAGCCGGACTACTTCCTTCCCGCAAGTGGAAACGAAAGGCCAGAAACGAACCTTGGTATCCCGGTGAAACACTGATTGCAGGCATCGGCCAGGGATTCATCCAGGTCACCCCGCTTCAACTGGCCAACGCCACAGCACAACTGGCAAACCGCGGCAAAGCAGTCAGGCCGCACCTGGTCAGACGGATCGAGCGCAAGGCTGAAAGCATGATTCCACTGCAGCAGTTCTCACCGGACATACAAATCGATCCCCGCAACGCCGAGTCGATCATCCAGGCCATGGTGAATGTTGTTCACGGTGACCGTGGCACGGCCCACTCGATCAGCAACGGAATCGACTACAAAATTGCCGGTAAAACCGGGACGGCCCAGGTTTTCACAGTTAAGCAGGAAGAAAACTATGACGAAAGCCGGATTGATAAGAAACTGCGAGACCATGCCCTGTTCATAGCTTTTGCCCCGGCCAACAACCCCAGGATCGCGATTGCCGTGGTCGTCGAGAACGGTGGCCACGGGGGCTCTGTGGCGGCCCCAATCGCCAAGCAGGTCATTCATCGGTACCTGGGGCGGGAATCATGATCCCACAGACATCGGAAAACCGCTTCCCTCTGGGAAACCAACCCGCCCGCGGATTCTTACACCATCTCCACATCGATGTACCGCTTGTCGCAGGACTAGCCTTTCTATCGAGCATCAGCCTAATCATCCTGTACAGTGCCAGTGGTCAGCAGATGGAACTTCTCATGCGGCATGCAGCCAGGCTCGGCCTGGCCTATTCGGCGATGCTGATTTTGGCCCAGATTCACCCGCGCCATTTACAACGGCATGCCCCGTTACTTTTCGTCATCGGCATCGGTCTGCTCGTCGCTGTTCTGATCGGCGGAGATATCGGAAAAGGGGCACAACGCTGGTTAAATCTTGGTTTTTTTCGATTCCAGCCGGCCGAAATGATCAAGATTTCCACACCCATGATCATCGCCTGGTATCTTGCCGAGCACGTTCTGCCACCGCAAAGACGACAGATCATGGTCACTGCGGGGCTCATCGCAATTCCTGCACTGCTGATTGCCAAGCAGCCTGATCTGGGCACCTCGCTTCTGGTCGCGGCTTCAGGCACCGCGGTCCTATTCATGTCCGGAATTTCCTGGTGGTTCCAGGTCCGATGCGTCATTCTGCTTGCCGGGCTGACACCGATTTTGTGGCACTTCATGCATGATTACCAGAAAGCTCGGATCATGACTTTGCTGAATCCGGAGGCCGACCCTCTCGGCAAAGGCTACCAGATCATTCAATCGAAGATCGCAATCGGTTCTGGAGGTATGTATGGCAAGGGCTGGCTAAACGGAACTCAGACCCATCTCGAATTTCTGCCGGAACGCTCGACCGATTTCATTTTTGCCGTGTTCGCAGAAGAATTCGGACTGCTGGGCTGCCTGGGACTGTTGACGGCTTACCTGCTAATCTGCTGCCGCTGCCTGTATATCACGGTTCACGCCCAGGACACATTTAGCCGGCTGCTTGCAGGCAGTCTGTCCATCACATTCTTCGTCTACGTCTTCGTCAATATCGGCATGGTCATCGGCATCCTGCCGGTGGTTGGGGTCCCGCTCCCTCTGATCAGTTACGGCGGAACATCGATGGTGACCTTGCTTGCCGGATTCGGTATCCTTATGTCGATTC
Organism: Methylococcales bacterium; assembly: GCA_024958995.1. Lineage (GTDB taxonomy): Bacteria > Pseudomonadota > Gammaproteobacteria > Methylococcales > UBA1147 > UBA1147. The sequence continues at coordinate 9,104 of JANXGZ010000024.1, forward strand.
ACACACACCGGCGATTATTACCCGTATAGACAGACACTTACTAATGCTCCTTAATAAGGATTTTAAGTCTATGTACAAGACCCCGAAAGAACGCCGGCCTCGCTGGCCTATGATGCAAAACCTATCCGTCTTTTGCCTTGCCTTTTTGTTGTTCTCCGAGTTCGGTCATGCTGCTCCCCCGCTGACCGACCGTGAAGACGTCGGTCAATTTATCCGTAAAATGACTAGCGAGCATGGCTTCGACCGGGAGCAATTAACCAGCGTATTCCAAAAGATCAGGCTGAAAGACAGCATCATTCGAGCGATTACCCGCCCCGCTGAATCCAAGCCCTGGCATGCCTACCGCAAGATATTCATTACCAACAATCGGATCAATCAAGGGGTGGATTTTTGGCACAGCAATGCCGAGATCCTGGCTGAAGTCGAAAAACAATATGGTGTCCCGGCCGAGATCGTTGTCGCCATCATCGGAGTGGAAACAGGCTACGGCAGAAACACGGGGTCCTACCGGGTCGCCGATGCTCTTTCAACACTCGCATTCGAGTATCCGAAAAGAAGCTCTTTCTTTAGCCGGGAACTGGAACACTTTCTGGTCTTGTGCCGGGAGGAAAAAATCGACCCTCTGATTCCGGTCGGTTCTTACGCGGGTGCCATGGGCATCCCCCAGTTCATGCCCAGTAGTTACCGCAGTTATGCCGTCGACCAGGACCAGGATGGCAGGCGGGATATATGGAAAAACAACCGCGACGCCATTGGCAGCGTTTCGAACTACTTCAAAAAACACAGATGGATCCCCTCAACTCCCATCGCATTTCCGGCCCGGCCCGAAGGCGAAGAATTCAGGGAACTGTTGAGCTCGGGACTCAAACCGGACACAACCATTAGCCAGATCAAGGATGCCGGAATCAAGATCCCGACCGAAATTGAATCCGACCAGCAAGCAAAAGTGCTAGAACTAGAATCCAGTCAAGGGCTAGTGTACTGGATTACTCTGACCAACTTCTATGTCATCACCCGCTACAACCATAGTGCCTTGTACGCAATGGCCGTCTATCAGCTCAGCCAGGAGATCGTGAACAGGAGAAACGACAAAACCTAGGGTCTACCATGGTTATCCTGCATCAACCATCCCGAAACCGTTACCCGGCATTGGGCCTGGTCAGGCGATCGGCCCTTCTCCGGACATCCTCACTCATCGTACTCCACAGCTACTCCGCACCAATGAGACCTCAGACATGAACCCAGAAGCCGACACGGAAAGAAATTCCATGGACTCAGGACGTCTATGTGGTGAGATCTACGACATGTACGGGATGACCGCGGCACACAAAACTCTGCCAAGCTACGTCGAGGCCAGGAATCTGGAAAACGGACGAACCTTATTGTTGTCCGGGTCAACGACCGGGGACCATTCCACGAAGGACAGATCATCGACCTGTCGTACACTTGGGCTAAGAAACTGGAAATCGTTTACAAGGGAGCCGCCCGAGTGCAGATCTGGGATATCATGTCCGCGGTCGCATTAGAGATAAAACAGGATGCTACGACAAGTTCCCAGCAACTGTACGTTCAGATCGGCGCATTCAGGAATCTCAGGAACGCGACTAAACGCTGGACAGCGTTCACCAGCCCGAGCTTCCCGACAAGCAGATCAAAGCTGGAAAGATCAATTCGGAAAAACCTCTACCGGGTCCAGCTTAGATCCATAACCAGCGCGAACAAAGCCGCACAGTTGCTCGAAAAAGTTGTCCGGCTAGGGTTTACCTCAGCACATTTGATCAATGACAAACCAGACAGTTGAACCCGGCTGTTCTACAATAGTCCAACCTCATTACAATCTTTCCCTTTTCAGTATCGTATGAAGCTAACCAGACAGTTGAGACGGACGATTCTGCTCGCATCCATATTGCTGTACACCGGTATCGGCCTCGCCGCACAGCGGGTCCTTATCCCGAAACCACCTGCTCTAGCCGCGAACGCCTATTTCCTGACCGATTTTGACAGCAGCAAGGTTCTGGCAGAACACAATGCAGACGAAAGACTTGCCCCTGCGAGCCTGACCAAGATCATGACTGTCTATGTTGCCTTCCAGGAACTGAAGGACGGAAATATTTCGCTGGGGGACCGAGTCACCATCAGCGAGAAAGCTTGGAAAACACCGGGGTCACGGATGTTCATCGAGGTTAACAAGCAGGTCGAAGTCGAGAAACTGTTGAAAGGAGTCATCGTTTCATCTGGAAACGACGCCAGCGTCGCACTGGCTGAACATATTGCAGGCAACGAATCAACTTTCGCAGACCTGATGAACCAGACCGCGGAACGACTTGGCATGTCCGGCACTCATTTCGTCAACAGCATGGGGCTACCCAGCCCGGACCACTACACGACCGCCCGCGACCTAGCCACGCTGACACATGCCCTGATCCAAGACTTTCCAGAATACTACCAATGGCATGCGATTCGGGAGTTCAGTTTCAACAACATCACACAGCAGAACCGCAACAAGCTGCTGTGGCGCGACTCCACCGTCGATGGAGTCAAAACCGGGCATACCGAAGGCGCTGGTTATTGCCTGGTGGCATCGGCAAAGAAAGGAGACATGCGCCTAATTTCCGTGGTCATGGGCACGAAAAGCACCGAGGCACGGGCTAGCCAGAACCAAGCCCTCCTAAACTATGGATTCCGCTTCTTCGTCACCCAGCTTCTCTATACAGCCAACGAGGCACTTGCTCGTACCCGCGTCTGGAAAGGACAAGAAAAGATGTTGCCACTCGGTTTGACTGACGACCTTTATATCACCGTACCCAGACGTTATCTCAGTGCCCTGCAGGCAAAAACTGAAGTGCTGGGAAAAATCATGGCGCCGGTCCGCCAGGGAGACACACTGGGTACGCTTGCCATTCTGCTCGGCGAGCAGATCTACCGGACCGAAGCGCTAACCGCACTGGAAGAAATCCCGCTCGGCAGTTTTTTTCGGCGAATGTACGACGAGGCGCTGTTGTTCCTCGAATAACCAGACCAGCGCACTATGAGTTTTAACCAGGAAAACATCTACTGAGCAGGGACCTCGGGGAGCTCCTTGTCGCCTCTCAAGTCCCAGCCCTGCCTTGGCTACTAATGGATTCAGCCACTCATCTGACCTTGCACAAACCATGAACGACAACGAAACGCTGTTGCAATTCCCATGCAAATTCCCGATCAAGGCCATGGGTCTGAATAGCCATGACTTCGACGCCCGGGTGGTGGAAATTGTCAGGCGACATTTACCGAATATCCCAGAAGGGGCAGTCAAATCACGGGTAAGCAAGAGTGCGAAATACATGTCCGTTACCGTCACTATTACCGCCCAGAGCAAGGGCCAACTTGACGCGATTTACCAGGACCTGACCGAGGCAAAAGAAGTCGTGATGGCAATCTGATGGAATCAAGGCCCGTCCGAATCCGGTTCCTGGGGTTGCGGGACTACTCGGAGTACTGGCAGAAAATGAAGACATTCACCGACAGCCGGAGCCGGGAAACTTGCGATGAAATCTGGCTTCTCGAACATCCCCCGGTCTACACGCAGGGGCTCAACGGAAAACCGGAACATATCCTCGACCCTGGAGCGATCCCGGTCATCCGATCAGACCGCGGGGGGCAGGCCACCTATCATGGTCCGGGACAACTGGTAATGTACACGCTGCTCAGCATCCGGCACCGCAAGATCGGAATACGGCAACTCGTTTCCATGCTGGAACAATCGGCAATTGATACGCTCAAACAGTATGGAATCGATGCTCGATCAAGGGCAGATAGACCCGGGGTCTACGTTGATGGCAGCAAGATCGCTTCAATCGGACTGCGGGTTCGGCGCGGTTGCAGCTACCACGGAATGAGCCTCAATGTGGCGGGCGACCTTTCTCCCTTCAGCCGTATCAATGTCTGCGGATTTCCTTCACTTTCGGTAACCAGTCTGTATGACCTCCGCGGTCCCGAACTTTGCCATGAGGTAGCCATTCCCCTCGTCTATCACTTCCTCGACTGCCTGGGAGAGTCGGCTGAATCAAACAATGTCAGCATCGACCCACTGCCCACCTCGTTTGCAAACCTTGATAGCTGACCAGGCGGATTAGCGATACACTGGGAATGTCCTCGAAGCAGCCCAGGCAAACAGAGACACCATAAAAGCTTCCGGTACAAGACAGACAACCCCATGTCAGACCGATCCGATTACAACGCTCCTTCGCGCAACCAACCGCAAACCCACCACAGGAACCGGGACAAGCTTTCCCGTATCCCGGTTAAAGTTGTTCCCTCAGCACCGATCCGGAAACCACCCTGGATCCGGATTAAAGCTTCGTCCTTGGGAAAGGTGCAGCAGATCAAGAAACTGCTGCGAAGCCAACAACTGTATTCGGTGTGTGAAGAGGCTGCATGCCCCAACCTCGCCGAATGTTTCGCCAAAGGGACCGCGACCTTCATGATTATGGGAGACCTGTGTACCCGGCGCTGCCCATTCTGCGATGTCGCACACGGAAAACCTCTGCCCCTCGACGAAAAAGAACCCGGACGGCTGGCCACCACGGTTTCCCGATTGAAACTTCGCTACGTGGTCATCACATCGGTAGACAGAGACGATTTAAGAGATGGGGGGGCAGGACACTTTGCGAATTGCATTAAAGCCGTCAGGACCCTGAACCCGGGAACCCGGATCGAGATCCTGGTTCCCGATTTTCGCGGCCGCCTGGAACCGGCGGTACAGGCCCTTGTCGAAAACCGGCCGGATGTCTTTAACCACAACCTGGAAACCGTACCCGGCCTCTACCGGAAAACCCGGCCCGGTGCCAGTTACACGGGTTCACTCGAACTTCTGGGAACATTCCATGAGCGTTATCCGGACATACCCACCAAATCCGGACTGATGCTAGGGCTCGGTGAAGAAACCGGAGAGGTAGAAGCCGTCATGCAAGACCTTCGATCTAGCGGTTGCAGTATGCTGACACTCGGCCAGTACCTGCAGCCAAGCCGCGACCATCTACCGGTCCAACGCTATGTAACACCAGAGGAATTTAACCAACTCGCAGAATCCGGCAGGAAGATGGGCTTTGGTCACGTCGCCAGCGGTCCGCTGGTCCGTTCATCGTACCATGCAGATACCCAGGCTCGGGAACTGATCGGCTAGAACCAGCTCAGCCTGAGGAATCGTCCACCCTGCCAGGGTCGTGTAATATCGTCCCTCAAACCTCAATCGGTTTATAGCCGGCAAGCAGTTCTGTACAAGACATGGAGAGGTACCGAAGCGGTCACACCGGCACCGACTCGAAATCGGTTGGTCCTTCACTGGACACGCGGGTTCGAATCCCGCCCTCTCCGCCATTATTCTTTTATATATCCTTATTAATCAATGTTTTATAAGGATATGTGCCGATACGAACCCCCCAGCTGGCCCCCCATTCGGAAAACGACCAAGAACTTCAAGGTTTGTTTGCTTCCAACCAGCCAAATAGGGGTGTAAAATAGGCTCATGTCGGCCAGTTAAAGATA
>JANXGZ010000317.1 GCA_024958995.1 Methylococcales bacterium
CACCAGGTCGGCCGAAAAGCCCAGGCAAGCCAGATCCTTGAGTTCGTCTCGAGTCATCGGGCCGGTGGTGTCCTGGGAACCAACGGTGGTCATTCTAGGCTCACAATAGGTTCCGGGGCGCATGCCCTCGACGCCGCAGGCCTTGCCAACCATCTTCTGCGCCAGGGTATAGCCCTTACCAGCGTCGTCGGTCTGCTCGGGACGACGGAAAACGTCAGATGCTGCCAGCCCCAGCGAACGACGCGCCCTTTCCGTCAGGCCACGACCAACAATCAACGGGATCCGGCCACCGGCCTGAACTTCGTCGAGTAGAACCTCAGTCTTAAGGCCGAATTCGGCAATCACTTCGTCGGAATCGTGTCGCTTCACCTTGCCTTCATAGGGAAAGATATCGATCACGTCACCCATGTTCATGTTGCTGACATCGCATTCAAAAGGCAGGGCACCCGAATCTTCCATCGTATTGAAGAAGATCGGAGCAATCTTGCCGCCGATACAAACGCCACCGGTTCTCTTGTTCGGGACGTGAGGGATGTCGTTACCCATGTACCACAACACCGAGTTGGTCGCCGATTTCCGCGAAGAGCCCGTTCCAACCACGTCACCAACGTAAGCGACCGGATGACCCTTCGCTTTCAGTTCGTTGATTTGCTCTTCGGCATTGGTGATTCCTTCACGGGGCATTTTGAACATTGCCTTGGCGTGCAGAGGGATATCCGGACGTGACCAGGCATCCGGCGCTGGCGAAAGGTCATCCGTATTAGTTTCGCCAATGACTTTGAAAACACTCACAGTGATCTTTTCAGGGACCTTGGGCAGACAATTGAACCATTCAGCATTGACCCAGGAGTCCATCACCTGACGGGCGTGGGTATTGCCCGCTTTAGATTTTTCTTCCACATCTGAGAAGGCGTCAAAGATCAGCAAGGTATGCGACAGGGCTTCAACAGCTACCGGAGCAAGTTCTTCATCGTCCAGGAGGTCAACCAGAGTTGCGATATTGTAGCCGCCAAGCATGGTCCCCAGCAGTTCTGTAGCCCGACGAGCATCCAGGATTGGCGATTGCGTTTCCTTTCTGGCTACAGCCGCTAGAAAACCGGCCTTTACATAGGCTGCCTCGTCTACTCCCGCCGGGATCCGATCGGCCAAAAGATCAAGGAGAAGCTGTTCTTCCCCGGCCGGAGGATTCTTGACCAGTTCTACGAGGGCAGCGGTCTGCTCTGCATTCAGGGGTTTGGGGACTACTCCAAGAGCAGCGCGTTCTTCTATGTGATTGCGATATTCTTCTAACATTGGCTCCGAATTCTTTTGCATGCGAATTAACTGATTAATTATACCATTTTCTTGTTGACAACACCGGTCCGTTGACAAACGATGAGTCACGCGAAGCGCATTCCCACGCATGAAGAACGCAGTAACAGGGCCTGGAAATGACCACCGTAATCTACAGTCACCCCATTTTTCTGAACCACGAAACCGGCCCCGGGCATCCTGAATGCACCGACAGGCTGCGGGTCATCCAGTCTGCACTGAAGGCACCCGAGTTCAGCCATGCTATCCGAAAAGAGGCGCCGCGAGGAACAAAGACTCAGATCCTCAGCACTCATTCCACGGACCATCTCGACCGACTGATGCAAGCGGTTCCTTCCCACGGCCTGATCCGTCTCGACGGTGACACCTTGATGTCCAATCACTCCCTCGACGCTGCGTTTCACGCTGCGGGAGCCGTATGTGACGCAGTGGACATGGTCATGGCTCGCCAGGCAGACAACGCTTTCTGCGCCGTCCGTCCTCCCGGACATCACGCCGAACGGAACCGGGCAATGGGTTTCTGCCTATTCAACAACATTGCCATCGCAGCAAACCATGCGAGAAATAGGCATTCCATCGAACGAATTGCCATCGTCGACTTTGATGTCCACCACGGCAACGGGACCCAGGACATTTTCCAGCACCAGACCGGCGTGTTGTATGCATCCAGCCACGAGATGCCTCTTTACCCCGGAACCGGAAATAGAAACGAGACCGGGGCCGGCAATCTTTTCAACGTTCCCTTGAGCGCGGGCGCGGATAGCATCGAATTCCGAAACGCCATGAAAGAAATCATTTTCCCTGCTGTGAATGACTTTCAACCGGAACTACTGCTGGTATCGGCCGGTTTTGACGCGCACTGGGCTGATCCGCTTGCATCGGTCAGACTGACGGAGGACGATTTCAGATGGATTACCCGGGAACTGCTGCAGATTGCAAATCGGCATTGCTCGGGCCGCCTGGTTTCTACTCTTGAAGGAGGTTATGACCTCCAGGCACTGGAAAACAGCACCGCTACACATGTAAGGGAATTGCTGCGGAACGAACTCCAGCCATGACCCGGGCAACGGCAGTTACCCGCAATCAGTCTTCCGCCTTGAGCCGGACAACGATATTGGACAGAGAAACATCTTTCACATCCGAGATATCGAGTTGAAGCAAAACCTCGCTGGATAACCCGAAACGATCACCTGATTAAAACGCTATACCCAGGTGATTATAATCCATCCAGTCAGCAGACCAGGATCGACTCCTGGCCAGGAACCGCAAGGAGCCCGCACGCTTTACGCTCACCGTCAGATTACTGTGTACGTACCGGACCTTTTGTCAAAGCTCTTCCAGACCGTTCATTCCACCCGTCACCTTTTAACCAGATTGCGCTTGTGAAATCAACGCCCCCTCTCTACATCACACATGCCTTTGCAGCAATCCATCCCGACCCATTGAGTCAACCCCCCAACCCATAGGCTCTGAGTATTTCCAGCAATCTCAGGCTTTCCTGATTCCACTGACTCAATCAAACGACTGGTCAGCCGGTTCATCAGATCGGGATGTCATCAACTTTGTCGGCTACCTCGTCGATTGCGTCATGAGCCGTATTGCCCACCACGGGGAAGAACGAAAGAGCGGCTCCACCCAACCGCATCGGGGCCGTAACCACTTTGGTTAAAAAGCAGCTTTGAAGCAGCACCGGTATACAACACAACAGAATAAGGCGCCCGGCTTTCTTAAGTTGCGTCATCATATTTTAGTCTTGCGGCTTGAAAAAATAAATCTAAGTCCCCCGCCAGACGAGGATCACTCATCGTCAATGAAACTTCGACGCCGTCCATTGACCTTGTGACAACCTGGAGAATCAACCTAAACCTGTTTCGAGATCGCTCTCTATGTCATCCACTGACTCCAGCCCGACCGCGATTCGAACCAATCCATCAGTAATCCCCGCTGCGGCCCTTTCTTCATTAGACAGGCGGCCGTGCGTAGTCGTGGCCGGGTGGGTAATCGTGGTTTTAGTGTCACCCAGGTTAGCAGTGATCGACAGCAGCCTGGTGGCGTCGATCAGCTTCCATGCAGCGTCTTTTCCGCCCTGCAATTCGAAACTCAAAACACCGCCAGCCCCCATCTGCTGCTCACAGGCCAACGCGTACTGGGGATGGGAATGCAAGCCCGGGTAATAGACCCTGCTGATTTGGGACCGGTTCTCAAGCCAGTGAGCCAGGCGCATTGCATTTTCACAATGTGCTTTCATCCGCACCGGCAAGGTTTCCAGCCCAGATAGAAAGACCCATGCATTGAAAGGGCTCATCGTCGGGCCGCCAGTCCTGAGAAACGGGTACAGGTATTGTTCGATCAGGTCATCGGACCCGACAATTGCCCCACCAATGCAGCGTCCCTGGCCATCCAGGTACTTCGTTGCCGAATGAACCACGAGATCAGCGCCAAGTTCCAGCGGCCTCTGAAGGACCGGGGTACAAAAGACATTGTCGACCACCAGCAGACTGCCATGAGAATGCGCAAGATCGGCCAAGGCACGAATGTCGACAATCTCGGTCAATGGATTTGATGGTGTTTCGATATAAAGAAACCGGGTCTGCGGTCTTATTGCGTCTTGCCAGGCTTGCAGATCGGTCAATTCAACGAAACTGGTTTCGACCGCAAACTTTGCAAAAAAGTTCTGGAACAAGAGGACCGTGTTGCCGAAGACACTTCGCGAGCAAACCACATGGTCTCCTGCCTTGAGCAAGCCCATTCCCAGCGCCGTAATCGCCGCCATTCCCGAAGACACCGCCAGGCAGCGCTCCCCACCTTCCATGGCAGCAAGACGTCGCTCGAAAGTTCGCACTGTCGGATTAGTAAACCTCGAATAGATATTTCCGGGCACCCGACCGGAAAAACGCTCGGCCGCATCAGCGGCACTGTCAAATACGTAACTGGATGTTACGAAAATCGGATCACTGTGTTCCGATTCCCCCGTTCTTTCCTGCCCTGCACGGACTGCATGGGTATCAATTGACTGGTCTGGACGCTCAAACTTGCTCAACGATTTATCCTTGTCATCTAGTGTTTTCGATACCTGTAATCGGTACGCCCTCAATGAGGCGATTATCCGGTCATCTGCCAATGTCGGCCTGCCAGCAGACCGCGTACGAAACTAGACCGCATTGTGCAGATCAATCCCGTGTTCGTCCGGCATTCCTGAAAACCTGACCTTGTCATTCCGACGGTTCTCCAAGCTATCAAGATACTCCCTGGTTACACCACCGGTTACATATTCATTGCTGAAGCAGGAAGTATCGAAATGACGGATGGTCGAGTTCTTGTGACGCACGGAATCGATCAGGTCCTGGAGACCTTGATAGATAATCCAGTCCGCCCCGATCTCTTGCTGCACTTCCTCTTCGCTTCGACCATGAGCAATCAGTTCGGCCGCGGTGGGCATATCAATTCCGTAGACGTTAGGATAGCGTACCGGTGGAGAAGCCGAGGCAAAATAAACCTTTTTCGCTCCCGCATCACGGGCCATCTGGATGATCTGTCCCGAGGTCGTACCCCGAACGATTGAATCATCGACCAGCAGCACATTTTTGCCCCGGAACTCGAGGTCAATCGCGTTCAGCTTCCTGCGTACCGATTTTGTCCGGGCCTGCTGGCCGGGCATGATGAACGTACGACCAATATAGCGATTCTTGATAAAACCCTCGCGGTACTTCACCCCGAGTACGGTGGCCAGCTGAAGAGCGGTGGTTCGACTGGTATCGGGTATGGGGATCACCACATCGATATCATGACCCGGCCGGGTCCTCATAATCCTTGCGGCCAGCTTTTCACCCATCCTCAGACGAGACTTGTAAACCGAGATACCATCGATAATCGAATCCGGTCTTGCCAAATAGACGTATTCGAAAATACACGGGCAGTGGTCTACGGTTTCGGCACACTGCCGGCTGTGCAAAACCCCGTTCTTCTCAATGAACACTGCTTCACCTGGTTGGATATCCCTAACCAGACTGAATCCAAGGACGTCCAAAGCAACACTTTCGGAAGCAATGATATGGTCCATTTTTCCCTCGGCAGATTCCCGTTCACCGATCACAACCGGTCTGATTCCATTCGGGTCCCGGAAACCCAGAATTCCAAATCCGGTAATCATAACAACGACCGCGTAGGCCCCTTTGCAACGCTGGTGCACGGCCGATACCGCACGGAATACATCATCAACATCGAGACGCATTTTGCCGAGGTGCTGAAGTTCATGGGCAAAAACGTTCAGCAGAACCTCTGAATCCGAATCCGTGTTAATGTGCCTTTGTTCGTCTTCGAACAGTTCCTGCTTCAATGATTCCGCATTGATCAGGTTACCGTTATGGGCCAGGGTAATCCCGAAGGGAGAGTTGACATAAAAAGGCTGGGCTTCGGCACTGTTTTCGCAACCCGCGGTCGGGTAACGGACATGGGCAATTCCCATGTTCCCGGACAACTGCTCCATATGACGACTCTGAAAGACATCTCTCACCAGCCCGCTATTCTTCCTCAGGTGTAGCCGCCCACCCTCACCAGTCACCATACCGGCGGCGTCCTGTCCTCGGTGCTGAAGGACCGTTAATGCCTCGTAAAGGTCATTTTTTACGGGTTCACTTGAAACAATACCTGCAATGCCACACATATTCAGATCGGATACGATTGGGTTAGGGAAATCAGGGTTTCATAAATTCACTTCGAATACTACACCAGTCT
>JANXGZ010000179.1 GCA_024958995.1 Methylococcales bacterium
TTCAGAACACGATGCGAACGATCAAGCTTAAACCCAACTACCGACGTCCATTCGAGAGCACCACCCGGTTCGAAAAACGAATGACAATGAACCGGAAAAAACTCCGCGCAAGCAAGAACAAAGTGGTGTCACGAACCGGCGACTGCTTGCTGTCGGGAAACGAGCAGCACCCCATCCAACGAGGTTCTTCCACCCCCTTGGCCCCTCCCACGATTACATCAGACCATGTCCATCTGCGAAGACACGATCGTTGAGTTTCTAACTCGAAATCCCGATTTTCTGCTACGGCATCCGGACCTGGTTCGACACATCGAAGTCCCCCACGGATTCAACGGAAAAACGGTTTCTCTGATCGAACACCAAGCCCAGCTTATGCGCGATCGCCTGCAGGAAATCGAACAGCAATACGAGAGCGAAACACTCAGGAGTCAAGTACACCGCAGTTTAGGCAGAGCAATGTACGCGGCGGTCAGGGCAATGTATCAGGCGAGAAAAGATGACGAACCATTGCGAATACTGGAACACTTTTTAAAGGACCATTATGCCGCGCAAAACATTCGTATTTTCTGGGCTGGAGACATTGCATCGGTTTCCAGCAAAGAGCAAAGGCACCTGCTTCGTGCGCTCGACCCATGGCGACGCAGCCTGTTTACCGAACTATTGAACAACCCGAAACCCTTGTGCGACAGCCTACAGTACGAGCACCAAGTGGCCCTGTTTGCCAAAGCAGCGGAGCAAATCCATTCATCTTTGCTGGTTCCCTTTCGCCTCTACGGCGACGAAGCCCTTCTTGCCGTGGGCAGCGACTTCTGGCACCGATATCAACAGGGAATCGAGCTGGATATGCTACGGACGATTCTTGAAGTGGTGTCTAGCCTAACCGGACCATCGGCTACAGAAACGGGTAAGAATCCCGCGTCTTCAACCATCCGAGGCTAATCTCCACAGACGGTTCGCGGCTCACTGGCGAGATCACAAGACAGGTCAGCAGTCCGATCCGTCGTTGCAGCCAAGGCACCATTTACCCGGGTCAGGCTCTGTTGTACTATTCGGCGAACACTTTTCCGTAGCGAGCCAAAACGAGGAAGACCGCATGTTTTTCACCATGATCATCAGCATCTTCATCGCCTGGTGGATTTACCGAACCTGCGTGCAATCCGGAATCACCCCCTGGAAACCGATCCTAGTATGCCTGGTATCCTTTTATCTTTCGATGCGCCTCTCTCACGACCTGTTGTTCGACCTGCTCGTCGGAAAAAGCCAGGTCAATCAACATTCGATCGGATACGGCATGGCAATCCAGTTTAGTTCGATCCTGGCCGGACTCCTGGTGGTCTTTCTGGTTCGACGATTGTTTGTCGGAAAAGCCTGAACGTTTCGCATCGCTGACGCACCGGCAAATGCTCCCCGTTGCGCGAAGTAGAATCGCTTGATCCGTGTCAAAAAACCATCCGCTCACATCCAGTTTGTCCCTAGCCATGCGATAATGGCACGGCCAACGCGGACCCATTAAAATCAGGACCCGAACCACCTCCCCCAACGGACAGAATCGGGTCCAGCCCGATCTTCCACCACTAGCTGGTTTTATAGATGTTGTACAACATTACATACGTTCTTAATAATCTGTTTGGTGAACCGTACGGATTCGAGGAAAATCCGGTTAATCAGAACCCGGTCAACCGGTTCAAGAACAGGCTGGATGAAAAATACGTGGATTCCCTGGCTGAGCGCGAGATCATTCCCAGCCAGGCACTTCCCACCTTCGACGCGAACAGTCCCGACCTAATCGAGGAAATGACGAAACCTCGGCGGTTGAACGGATCCTTCGTCATCCGGGGGCTGATCAAGAACTTTGACTGTTACCGCAAGTGGAATCTCGACTATTTCGCGGAGAATTTCGGCGATACGAAAATCACCGTCTTCTCCGACGGCAAGGAGACACTGAACAGCCGCCTGGGCTTTTGCCGGCGCGAACTGATCGAACTGAGTATCAGTGACTTTGTCCGCCGACTGAAAAACGGCGAGAATCTCTATTTCAACAATGCCAGTGAAATCTTCTACAAACACCGGAAAATCGTAGACGACATGGAACTGCCTCGTCTCAATCAGACCTTTGGCCGAACACTGGGTTTCAGCGTCAACCATATTTTCTTCGGACGCAAAGGCGGCGGCTCGGCACTGCACTGCGCCAACACATCGAATTTCTTCTTTAATACTGTAGGACGCAAGCACTGGGTACTGATCGAACCTCAGTATTCACGCTTCCTACGGCCGGTACCATCGAAGGATGGCATGTTCTCGGTATCAAAAATGGACTGCTTCGACACCGGC
>JANXGZ010000203.1 GCA_024958995.1 Methylococcales bacterium
TCACCAGAGCGGAACCGCCATGCTCGAGCAAACCAGCAAGACCTATCAGTCCCTGGCGATTGATGCGAAGGTAGAGCCCTTCGTTGAAGACATGCGAGTGGTTTATCTCTGGGCCGATCTGGTGATCTGTCGTTCGGGTGCAATGACGATCAGTGAACTGGCGATCGTGGGCCTGGCGGCGATACTGATTCCCTTTCCCTTCGCGATTGATGATCACCAGACGCAAAATGCGCGTTTTCTGGTTGATGCCGGAGCGGCATTGATGATTTCGGAAGGCGATGGCCTGCAGGAGTCTCTTCGGCAAGCCTTGTCGGAGCTGGTTTCGGATCCAGATCGAATCAGCTCGATGGCCCGTTGTGCTCGGGATCTCGGCCGGCCGGAGTCTACGGAGCTGGTGTCCGGACACTGCTTGGAGGTGGCTGCATGATACACGGGCCTGGAAACTACACTCAAAGCCCGGGCTCTGCAGATGCACGCAGGATTCATTTTGTCGGGATCGGTGGAACCGGGATGAGCGGGATTGCCGAAGTATTGCTGAATTTGGGGTATACGGTTTCAGGTTCGGATCTGAAGGCGGGTAACGCAACCCGGCGATTACATGATCTTGGTGCGACCATCCATATTGGCCACCAAGCGGAAAACATCGAGAGTGCTGGCGTGGTGGTTACTTCTAGCGCTGTTGACAGTTCGAATATCGAAATTCAAACGGCTCACCAGCAGCGGATTCCGGTGATTCCCAGGGCCGAAATGCTGGCCGAATTGATGCGCTTCCGTTTTGGTGTCGCGGTGGCCGGTACTCACGGCAAGACGACGACGACCAGTCTCACGGCCAGTATCATGGCCGAAGGTGGTCTGGATCCCACTTTTGTCATCGGCGGCAGGCTGAACAGCGTCGGAACTAACGCGCAGTTAGGTCGCGGTGAATACCTGGTTGCTGAAGCAGACGAAAGCGATGCCTCGTTTCTGTACCTGCAACCGATTATTGCAGTCGTGACGAATATTGATTGTGACCACATGGAAGCCTACCGGGGAGACTTCGAGGCGCTGAAGCGGGCATTTAGCGAGTTTATTCATCATGTGCCGTTTTATGGGCTTGCCGTGGTGTGCCTGGATGACCCGGGAGTGCGCGAGATCCTGGACGGCATTTCCAAACCGGTGCGAACCTACGGAATACATCCGGATGCCGATGTTCGGGCCGAGAACCTGAGTCAATCGGGCCTCAAAACCCGGTTCACGGTACGTCGGTGGGGAGATCTTTCCGACCTCGATATCACCCTGAACCTTGCCGGTCACCACAACGCCTTGAACGCTCTGGCTTCGATCTGCGTTGCTACGCAGATGGGTGTTTCCGACAGCGCGATCAAAAAAAGCCTTGAAGAATTCAAGGGCATCGAGCGGCGGTTCCAGCTATTGGCTGAACTTCGCCTGCACGATGGGTCCATCGTGCTTGTTGATGATTACGGACACCATCCCACGGAAATTCGCGCTACGGTCAAAGCAGCCAGGGAAGTGTGGCCAGGCAGGCGGCTGGTGCTTATCTTTCAGCCGCATCGTTATACCCGGACACGGGACTTGTTCGAGGATTTTGTCGAGGTGCTTTCGGCACCGGATCTGCTTGTCTTGCTGGACGTCTACACGGCGGGCGAAGTTCCGATCCAGGGGGCGAATGCCAGGTCGCTCGCTCGCGCGATCAGGTTGCGCGGTGAAGTCGATCCGGTTTTCGTGGGTGATGCTGGTGATCTGCCGAAGGTCTGTTCATCGCTGCTCAGGGCGGATGATCTGGTGATGACGATGGGCGCCGGAAATGTTGGCCAGATCGCGGACGTACTGCCGGAAGAACTGGCCAAAGCCATGAATGTAGAAGTTGTCAGGTTGAACGGATGATGCAGCTTATCCAGTCCTGGTCCAGATTGAAGGAGAACGCTATGGCGGATGCCCATTCGGGTCCATGTGCCCACGGGGATCTTTTGGTCAATGAGTCGCTGGCTCGTTATACATCATGGCGTGTCGGGGGAAAGGCTGATCGTCTGTTTCGCCCCAGGGATCGCGATGGGCTGGTGGCCTTTCTCCGGGGGTTACCGGTTCGGGAACCGGTTTTCTGGCTGGGCATGGGGAGTAACCTCCTGATCCGTGACGGAGGCATTCGCGGTACCGTGATCCATGTCCGCGGCCGCCTGAATGAGGTCAGGATAGAGGGGGAAAACAGGGTTTGTGCAGAATCCGGAGTGCTTTGCCCGCATCTTGCGCGTTTTTGCAGCGACCAGGGGTTGGTGGGAGCAGAGTTTTTTTCCGGAATTCCAGGCAGCCTTGGCGGGGCGCTGGCAATGAACGCCGGAGCCTTCGGTGATGAAACCTGGCCACTGGTCGAAAAGGTGGTAACGGTTGACCGGCAGGGTTGCTGTCGGGTGCGGGAACGGGATGAATACCAGGCCGGTTATCGCCGCATCAGCGGTCCCGACAACGAGTTTTTTCTAACGGCCAAACTGAAACTATGCTCCGAACACGGGGTCGAGAGTCGCAAACGAATCAAGACTCTGTTGGCACGGCGGGCCAACACCCAGCCTTTGAACCTCCCCAGCTGTGGTTCCGTTTTCAAGAACCCGCCTGGTGATTTTGCCGCAAGGCTGATCGAGGCTAGCGGTCTTAAGGGCTATTGTATCGGCGGTGCTGCAGTCTCGGACAAGCATGCGAATTTCATCGTCAACAGCAACCAGGCGCGAGCAGTGGACATTGAAACATTGGTCGAATGGGTGAGCCACGAAGTCGAAAGACAGCACGGTGTCAGGCTGGTCAGGGAAGTCCGTATCGTCGGTGAAGCGGTCGGGGATGAGGACGAACAATGCTGAAGTCGTTGGTTGCCGATCCGGCCGAGTTTGGAAAGGTGGCGGTTGCGATGGGTGGCAGCTCCGCCGAGCGTGAGATTTCGTTGCGCAGCGGTGAAGCTGTACTGGCAGCGCTGAAGCGCAAAAACATCGATGCTGAAGGAGTGGATATCGCGAATGATCCGGTCGCCGCCATGTCGCGCAAGAATTATGACAGGGTATTCAATATCGTTCACGGACGGGGCGGAGAGGATGGTGTTCTACAGGGGGTATTGCAGGCCATGGGTTTGCCCTACACGGGGTCCGGAGTTGCCGGTTCCGCGATTGGCATGGACAAGCTGAAGACCAAGCTTTGCTGGATGGGTATGGGGTTACCAACGCCGCGCTGGCTACTGCTCCGCGACCAACAGGATTTCCAGCAATGTGAACAGGAATTGGGGTTTCCGTTCATCGTGAAACCGGCTGAGGAAGGTTCCAGTATCGGCATGAGCAAGGTGACCGGCCCCAGCGAACTGACCAGGGCACGGGAAATTGCCGCTGGGCACGGGAACGCTGTGTTTGCAGAACAGTGGGTTGATGGAATCGAGTACACGGCGGGTTTCCTGGGAAACCTTTCCCTACCCTTGGTCCGACTGGAAACGCCAAACAGTTTTTATGATTTCGATGCCAAGTATTGTTCCGACTCGACTCGCTACCATTGTCCGTGCGGGCTTGGTGAGGAATCCGAGAAGCAGATCCAGGAGTTGGCCCGAAGAGCATGTGCAGGCCTGTCAGTGACGGGCTGGGGCCGCGTGGATCTATTGATCGACAACCGGGAACAGCCCTGGCTGATCGAGGTCAACACGGTGCCTGGAATGACCGATCACAGCCTGGTTCCGATGGCGGCCAGTGCGCTTGGGATTGGTTTCGATGACCTGGTGTGGAGGATTCTAGAAACCAGCATAGAGACCGGCTGACGGGGTATGGCGATGAATCTTGAATCGATGCGAGGTATTTTTTCCAGAAGGCATGCCAGCTTGATGGTTGCCTTGTGCTGTTTCGGTTTGGCGTTCTGGATGATGACAACGATCAAGCCTTTGGAAGAGAGATCCTTCCCGGTTCGGTTTGTACGGATACAGGGACAGTTCCAGTTCATCGACAAGGCCGATCTAATGGCAGCGGTTCTGCCAGGAATCGGCAGGGGCTACTGGGGTCTGGACCTGGATTCCATCCGTGCGCGGGTGGAGGCGATTCCCTGGGTCAGTGATGCCCATATCCAGAAGTTCTGGCCGGATACTCTGGTTCTTCGGCTTGGCGAACATGTGCCTTACACCCGTTTTGGCGACAGTCACCTGCTTAGCCAGCAGGGAATAGCCTATTCGCCGTCCGATCTAGGTCGATTCGAGGGGTTGCCGCTGATCATTGGAACCATGGACCAGGTGAGCGGCTTGTACCAAGCATTCCTGATGATGGAAGACGGTATTCGCGAGCTCGGGCTGAAGATCGAAGGACTGGAAGTCTTGGGCAGGGCTACCTGGCAGCTTCGATTGTCGGGGGGCACAACGGTCAACCTGGGGCGCGAGGCCCAGGTCGATGTATTTGAACGCTTTATTTCGACACTGTCCCTGCTGGGTGAAGAATCGCTCCGGTCAATGGCACAGGTCGACCTCCGTTACCCGAACGGGTATGCGGTGGAATGGAAATTCGGTACCCAGTTGCAGTGGGCTCCTTTCCTGAAGCGGGGGCCATTAACCGGGGCCCATTCAATTCAACGTATTTGACACAGATTTAGAGAAAATAAAATGGCAAAGAAGACTGACAGTAACCTAATCGTCGGACTGGATATTGGGACATCGAAAGTCGCGGCTATCGTCGGTGAACAGACTAGCGAGGGAGTGGTCGAGGTCATCGGTATCGGGTCCAACCCGTCTAGAGGGCTCAAAAAAGGCGTGGTGGTCAATCTTGAGTCGACGGTGTATTCGATTCAGCGAGCGGTCGAAGAAGCTGAATTGATGGCGGGATGCAAGATTCATTCGGTGTACGCGGGGATCGCCGGAAGTCACATAGGTAGCCTCAATTCACATGGCATCGTTGCCATCAAGGACAAGGAAGTGACCCAGAGCGATGTTGACCGGGTCATCGATTCGGCTAAGGCTGTTGCCATTCCGGCCGACCAGAAAATCCTTCACATCTTGCCCCAGGAATTCATCATCGATCGCCAGGAAGGGATCAAGGAACCGGTCGGCATGTCCGGTATTCGCCTGGAGGCCCGAGTCCACATGGTCACGGGGGCAGTCAGTGCGGCCCAGAACATCATCAAATGCATCCGCCGGTGCAACCTGGAAGTCGACGATATCATTCTCGAGCAGCTTGCCTCATGTACCGCGGTTCTGACCGATGATGAAAAGGAACTGGGTGTCTGTCTGGTTGACATTGGTGGTGGTACCACCGATATCGCCGTGTTCACCGAAGGGGCGATTCGGCATACCGCGGTGATTCCGATCGCCGGTGACCAGGTGACGAACGACATCGCCGTTGCGCTGAGGACGCCAACCCTGCACGCGGAGGAGATCAAGATCAATCATGCCTGCGCTCTTACTCAGCTGGCGTCGCTCGAAGACACGATCGAAGTCCCCAGCATCGGGGACCGGCCGGCGCGCAGGATTTCGAAACAGAACCTAGCCGAAATCGTGGAGCCGCGTTATGAAGAGCTGATGATTCTGGTGCAGACCGAACTCCGCCGCAGCGGCTTCGAAGACCTGATTACCGCCGGCGTCGTGGTGACTGGGGGTAGTTCAAAGATGGAAGGCTTGGTCGATCTGGCCGAAGAGGTTTTCCACATGCCGGTGCGGCTTGGTGTGCCGTCGGATGTAGGTGGGCTGACCGATGTAGTCAGTAACCCAGCCTATGCAACGGGTGTGGGGTTGCTGATGTTTGGGCAGCAAAATCGCGGTTCTTCGCAGAAAATGCAGTACAGCGAACGCGAGAGTTCAGGTGGGGTGTGGGCGAGGATGAAAAACTGGTTCCAGGGTAATTTCTAACCGAGGAATGATTCGTTGATAAGGTGGTAACAGGAGAATAATGACATGAAATTCGAATTGATGGATGCATATGGACAGAATGCGATAATCAAGGTTGTTGGTGTTGGCGGAGGCGGGGGTAATGCCGTAAACCACATGTTGAACAGCCAGATAGACGGGGTGGATTTTATCTGCGCCAATACCGATGCGCAGGCGTTGAATAACGTATCGGCGCGGACCGTGATCCAGCTAGGCAACGAACTGACCAAGGGGCTGGGTGCAGGAACTAATCCGGAGATCGGTCGCCAGGCGGCCGTTGATGACCGTGAAAGGATCGAGCAGGCCATTGAAGGGGCTGACATGGTTTTCCTGACGGCTGGTATGGGCGGTGGAACGGGAACCGGTGCCACCCCGGTTTTTGCCGAGATTGCAAAAGACATGGGGATTTTGACGGTGGCCGTAGTGACCCGGCCATTTCCCTTCGAAGGCAAACAGCGGGCTTCCGTGGCTGAAAAGGGCATCGAAGAACTCCGCCAGTACGTCGATTCACTGATCACCATTCCGAACGAAAAGCTACTGCCGGTCCTAGGCCGTGAGGTTTCATTGGTCAACGCGTTTAACGAGGCCAATGATGTTCTTTATGGGGCGGTCCAGGGGATCGCAGACCTGATTACCCGGCCGGGGCTGATCAATGTCGATTTTGCCGACGTGCGCAAGGTGATGTCCGAAATGGGACTGGCCATGATGGGTACCGGTGTGGCAACGGGTGAAAACAAGGCGCGAGAAGCGGCTGAAAAGGCAATCGCCAGTCCTTTGTTGGAGGATGTCAATCTCCAGGGGGCTCGAGGAATCCTCGTCAATATCACCGGTGGACCGGATCTGGCGCTAGGTGAATTTGACGAAGTCGGCAACACGGTCAAGGAATTCGCATCGGATGATGCGGTGGTCGTCGTCGGAACGGTGATCGATCCCGAGCTGCACGAGGAGATTCGGGTAACGGTGGTGGCGACTGGGCTGACCGATTCCGCAGCCGGGCAGAACGAAACGATCCGGTTGGTGCGGACAAAGACCGGGGAACTTGATTTCGGACAGCTGGATAAGCCGACGATCATCCGCCAGAAAGGCGTAGAAGCCAAGGGGTCGAGGACCGATCATCGCAAGGATGACGACCTAGACTACCTTGATATACCAGCTTTTCTGCGTCGGCAGGCCGATTAGTCCGGTGTGGTTTTAGTTGTTCGGGCTTCGTGCAGGCAGGGGGCATCTCACTGTTGAGGCTTGCCTGGTTGTGTTATTATCCGCCCCATTTTAATGCAATTGCGAGAGGGAATGATCGGGTTCTATGCTGAGACAGAGAACGTTGAAAAATGTAATCCGGGCCACGGGAGTGGGGCTCCACACCGGGGAGAAAGTGTATTTGACACTTCGTCCCGCTGCGCCGGGTACTGGGATCAAGTTCAGGCGTTCCGACCTTGCTGAACCGGTGGTCATTGATGCACGGCCGGAAAATGTCGGCGAGACTATTCTGTCGACGACCTTGGTTCAGGGCGAGGTCAAGATCTCAACCGTTGAGCACCTGCTTTCAGCGCTTGCAGGTCTGGGGGTCGACAATGCGCTGATTGATGTCAGCGCGCCGGAAGTACCGATCATGGACGGGAGTGCCGGGCCGTTTGTCTTCCTGCTGCAGTCTGCCGGAATCAAGGATCAGGACGCGCCGAAACGGTTCATCCGGATCAAGCGCAAGATCAAGGTCGAGGACGGTGACAAGTGGGCCAGCTTTGAACCTTTTCACGGGTTCAAGGTGACATTCACCATCGATTTTGTTCACCCGGCCTTCGACAAGAACGTCAAGACGGCAAGCATCGATTTTTCATCGACTTCATTCGTCAAGGAAGTGAGCCGAGCTCGGACCTTCGGCTTCATGAAGGATATCGAGGCCTTGCGGTCAAGGAATCTTGCCCTAGGAGGCAGCCTGGAGAACGCGATTGTTGTAGACGATTACCGGATTTTGAATGAGGACGGTCTACGCTATGCAGACGAATTCGTGAAACACAAGATCCTTGATGTGATCGGAGACCTGTACCTTCTCGGACACAGTCTCATTGGTAGTTTCGAGGGTTACAAGTCGGGGCATGCCCTGAACAATCGGTTGATCAGGGAATTGTTAAAAAACGAGGACGCATGGGAATCGGTGACCTTCGACGATGCAAGCGAGGCGCCGATTTTGTTTGTGGAACCAGTACAGGTGACGGGATAGAACTCTTTTCCCTGGGGCCAGAAACGGTTCAACAACAGCGGGATTTTTCCAGACTGGCTGCAAGGCGCTGGATCGCGGTTTTCAGCTCCGAATGGGGGCTGGAGTTCATGGATTCACGCAGTATCTGAATGGTTTCGGTCGATGGAAGCAATTGTGCTGTTTGAACCGGAGACTCGTTTCGTAGTGGCCGAATGACCCGGACTCCGATCGTTTTTATATCGTCGATCGACCTGGATTTCAGCTTGGCCGCAATGCCTGGAGTGTAGAAGCGCAGCTGCGATGCCGCCGCGATTGATTCGGTTAGCAGGGTCAGCTTTCCGTTCTTGCACACACAACCAGCTAAGAGCGTGGCAAGGGCTTTCGGACATGCCTCCTGTGCAATCACCAGTAGTTGCCGTTGCTTGAGTGCTTTCTGCTGCAGGCATCGGAAACCCGGGTGACTGGTTTGAAGGATTTTATAGACTGGGTAAGGTTCTTTCG